>JBJHBN010000510.1:0-2810 GCA_050485505.1 Opitutales bacterium
CGAGGAGGCATCACCCGTGCCATCACCGAACCCATCGTAGAACCCGTAGAACTCAGTTATTCGACCCGATGGCGCCTGATACTGCACCCTGAGTTCGACATCGGTAAAGCGGTTGTCATAGGGGCTGTCGTTTATAACAGTGGCCTCGAACAATCTGTAGTTTGGAACGGATTCAGTCATATCGACGAGCGCCCCGGACATCCCTCCACAGAGAGCAAAGCAGGCGCTTAATAATGTGATCGGTAATTTGAGTAATTGTTTCATAATCTCAGTCGTTGCCTCGAGAATCGTCCCAGATTGAAGGCGAGCGATCCTCAGGATTTTCAATCCAATAGATCTGCTGTTCGTAATCCCACAGAACACGCTCCTCAAAAGTCCTCTCCCAGGATTTAGCATCCCACATGGATGTTCCCGCGCTGTAAAACTGTCCTGCGAAACGGAACAGGCGTTCATAGGCTGGGACCGACGCCTCTATATGTGCACGAAAAGCCTGGCGGTGCGTTGCCTCTCCCGTGAGTTCATACAGGCGCTTTTCGAGAGCGGCCAGGATTTTATGTCGGTAGTAATCAACCGTCAGCAGCAGAATCTCACTGTCTTGTTGAAAACGACGAATTTCCTCCGGATCATTTACCGACAATCGCGAAGCGGCGCGCGCATTCTCATACGCCTCAATGGCCATATCCCGGTAAAGCTCAACCAATTCAACCGGCAACACATGGTTCTTTAAGTCTCTGCCCTCCACAATTGCTTCAGCATATACAGCAACTGGTACACTGTGATAATCTGCCAGCTCAGAAATTCCATGCTTTTCCATGTATCGCTCAAGCGTAAATTCATCGATCGGCCTACTGTAGTAGCGTTGGTTTGTCAGACCAGTTGCACCGTCAATCGGACCTTCACCCAGACTTGTCCGGTAATGCAAAATGGCATCCACATCGGTCTGCACTCTGGCTATTGAGGGGGGAAAAAAGTTGCCAAAGCGCGTGGCGGTGAGGTTTTGACGTCCGGGTAGTATTGGAGCGGTCAGATCGTACCAATTGACCAGCTTTTCTCCAACTTCCGAATGCGCAAACTTACGCGCCATCCAATCTGCAGCCCAGCGGAACTCGCCATCGGGATCGCGTTCTGCCTGCCACAAGAGGCGGCCCTGAACAAGGTGCCAAAGTTCGTCCCGATCAAAGGCCATCAAGGGTTCGCCGTCCTCTACAATATCCACAGTATCCGGCCATATCCAGCACTGTGGTGGATAGAACCAGGCCCCGGTCATATAACCTTCCGCATGCCAACGACGCACCATCTCACCAAACATCCGTGGGCTGCCTACCCTATAGGGTGTTGCATCGGAAGGATCGTGCAGATTGATAATATGCCCTTTCAGCACACCCTTCCACTCACGATGACGAAGATCCGGCCAAGGGCTGGTAATGGTTTCGTCATTGTGTTTCAGCTCTGACGACAAGTTTTCATACATCTGTGGAAGTTTGCGCTGAAACTCAGGGTCCAGAGTCCAGTCACGAATCACGAGGTGTGGATCCTTTCCGCTGTCCCGGGCCGCCCGAAAAATGACATCCCGAAACCAAGACTCCTGGTGTTCCAAAGCCAAAGACTCACCTGGACAAATATAAAGACTCACATTCGGGAAGGTCTCCAGATACCTCAAAAGAATGGTATAGTAATATTCACTGACGAAGTCATCCGGCTCCACATAGCGTGTAGGATCGCTTCCCTCGCGACCTTTTGCCCGCGCCAAATCATCACTGATGTGAATATTATAAAAGTGAGTGAGTACAGATATGTTTCGCTTCGCAGCTTCTTCTGCAAACCAGTTGAACTGCTCCTGATTGCGCCGAATCTCGTCCTCACTGAAACGCGAAGCATCCGGATACTCCGGCAACTCCAGAATATGAGGGAACAGGTGCCCTGACCAGATCACAATCGTGTTGAAGCGGGCGGACAACACATAGTCCAGATACCGAGTCATCAGATCCCGGTCAAAAAACCAGGGGTAACGCTCCGGGCTCAACTCAGATTGATAGGACCAGGAAGCACTCAACATCATCAGCACGGTGCCTCGCAAATCGAAATCGGGCGTCCCTTCCGCATCAACGACTGAATGAGGGAGAACCAACTCCTGGGCTCCGTACAAAACACCTCCCGGACCACCAGCGACGATACGAGTCCTTCCGTCGTCCAGTTTTTCCAGTCGAAATGCCTCCGTGTGCCCCATCTCTGGATCAATTGTATATTCAAGCTGGATCCCAGCCTGCCGGGTCAGATCCTCTGCGAATTGCAGAACTGCAGGACTGCCTATGACAGTGCCACAGAAAAAGATAGCGCCGAAAGACTTTAATAGCCAGCTGCGAAGATGGGTCGGAAGTAGTTGTTTCATAATAAAGGTTTAAGTTAGCCAGAAGCTGAAGTAGACATAGATTCCAACGACAAGACCCAAGACCACGGCTGTACCGGCAATATCGCGCCAATCCCAGGTGGCTCTGTCTTCCTCGCGGTGCGCTTTCTTAACCGATCCCCATGTCAGACCTTCAATGGTTTT
This sequence comes from Opitutales bacterium, assembly GCA_050485505.1. GTDB lineage: Bacteria > Verrucomicrobiota > Verrucomicrobiia > Opitutales > Oceanipulchritudinaceae > JAFIGG01. Next base: position 2,552 of record JBJHBN010000510.1, read on the forward strand.
CGGATCCTGTGCTGGTGAGGTCAGTGAACCGATAACAACAATCAGCACGCTAACAAAAAACAGAAGCCCCGAGTAATAGAGGAACAAGTAATTACCCAGCCATCCAAAGAAACCCGCATCGGCGATAAACCCGCCTCCCACGAGGGCCTGCACGACCAATTTGAACATTCCCAGAAAGAATCCGATCGTCAGCCCCAAAAAGGCCCCACGGGAGTTAATCCGCTTAAAGAAAAGTCCAAGCAGAAATACCGCGGTAATC
>JBJHBN010000511.1:0-2806 GCA_050485505.1 Opitutales bacterium
GATGAATGTTTTTAATAACCGCATCGACATAGCAAATGATGTCGCCCTCTACCTGGTAGAAGGCTTTCCAGAGATTTTCCCCCTTACCCCGCTTAAAGCCCTCAGATGCGAGGATGTCAGCGGAGAGGTAGACATCGGCCCCGAAAGACGCCGCAATTTCACAAGTCTGGTCGGTTGATCCCGAATCGATCACCGCTATCTCGTCGATCAGCGGGTAGCGATCCATCAGCTCGCTCTTAAAGATGATGACTTCTTTGCCGATGGTCTTCTCTTCATTTAGCGTCGGGATGCAGAGACTGATGCTCAGACCTTTTTGCTCTTTGAGTTCCACCAGCTTGAGCAAATCCCAGTATTCGCCGTGATGGAAGGTATTTTCCCTCAGCCAACTATCAATCGTTTCCATCGCAAATGCCTTTGTCTATAAGTTGTAAGACAGCTACCAATTGGGCGAAGCCTGCATACATGGGTTCGATCTCGATGGACTCGTTGAAATTGTGTTTATTCGAACCATTGGTGATACCGAGGGTCAGACTCGGGATATCCTTGTCGAGCAGAGCCGCAAGTTCGCTAATGCTGGGGACAACTGTGGGCTGAATGCCCAAGCGGGCCATGACTTCGCGAGCACCTTTGACCAGAGGGTGTGAAAAGCCGATGCTTCCGGGGCGCCTGCGCGCAATGATCTGGATGTTCGCCCGGGTCTGGTGCTCGGCATTGGTCTGATCGACAAATTCTTCGATTCGCTCGCGGATTCGTGCGACCATGCCCGGTTCTTCACTGCGGATCTCGAACCGAAGTAGTGCATTGTCGGGCGGTGAGCTGTAAGTAGTGCCTGCCTGAACCGAGCCCAAAATTATTGATGTTTTGGGAACCTCCGGAGTTTCGATGCTGAGAATTTGTTGAATGATCCAGTTCATGCAGGGGATGGCGCCGCTCAGGCTCCAGGACTCCCAGTCAGTTCCAACCTGGGACTCAATGCTTATTTCACCCCTAACCATTCCAAGGCTGGAGTAGCTGAGCCGTCCCAACTGAACACCTTCCAGACAAATCCCCGTTTGGATGGGGTACTGGCAATGCTTGAGAAAAAAGCGTAGGCCCTCAAGGTCCCCGCGCCCCATACTCCGACTGGCGCCGAGAAAAATCAGGTTGGCATCCAGTTGCACCCCCAGCGATTCCAGAATTTTTGGCAAAGCCGTGAGCGCAGTCACTCCCATGGCGTTGTCTGCAACCCCAGGCCCCTTCAATTGGTCCGCCGCGACGGTGACCGTATGGTCGACCCCGTTCTCCCAGATTTTGTCAACATGAGCCGCTACCAGAATAGATCGGGTTCCCGTCCTCCCCGGAAGTAAGGCAATGGCGTTGCCTACCTCATCCGTCGAAATCGCATCGAGACCGTTTTCGGTAAAACGGTCTTTTAGAAACCGAACAATCGGCTCCTCTGCAAAAGTCGGGGCCGGAATCTCACCCAGCATGACCGCATCGGCGAGGATCTGCTCCTTCATCGATTTCAACTGGTCCCTGTGTTGCGGAACCGAATTGAATATCGAGTCGTATTCAGTCCAATCGGGCATGCGCAATCCAGTAGAAGTTCAACATCAAAACTCTTGCTAGCAAATTATGCGCCAAATGAATCGGCCATGAACCGCGTCTGGAAATAAGCGATTTGAAACACACCGAAAAGCTGAGAACGCGTAACAAAAAGCGAAGGTTAGGCTAAAGCCTGGGCTCCAACAGTCGGATCTGAAGGATGTTGGAGCCCGGTCTTCAGGCCAAACGCGGGGCCTTTCATTGGTGTGATCGGAAAGTCTAATCCAGCTTTGAGCCGTATCCGTCGGGATGAGCTTGATGCCATTTCCAGGCGGTGGCAATGATGGACTCAATATCATTGAAGCGTGGTTTCCAGCCAAGTTCCTGTTGAGCTTTGCTGGAATCGGCGTAAAGGGCAGGTGGATCTCCCGCCCGGCGGGGACCGATACGATAGGGGACCTTCAGGCCGGTGACTCTCTCAACTGCATTGATAATTTCCAACACACTGGCCGGAGTGCCGGTTCCAAGATTATAGAAAAGCGCTGTCCCCGGGGTCTTCAGCTTGTCGAATACCGCGATGTGGGCGCGGCAAAGATCGTCGATATGAATATAATCGCGCAGGCAGGTTCCGTCCGGAGTCGGATAATCGTTGCCGAACACCGTCAATTGATCGCGTTTGCCCTGTGCCGCCCATATTGCGAGAGGAATGAGGTGGCTTTCTGGATTGTGATCCTCGCCGATTTGACCGTCTTCGGCTGCGCCTGCTGCATTAAAGTAGCGGAATGCGGCAAAGCTCATTCCGTAGGCTTCAGCACAGGCCTTGAGCATGGTTTCGACGTCGAGTTTCGTCTGTCCATACGGATTGATCGGCTTCTGTGGCAGGTCTTCGGTCATCGGCATGCGCTCGGGAATTCCGAAGCTCGCACATGTGGAGGAGAAAACAAAACGGTTCACGCCTGCCTCACGCATTGCCATCAACAGGTAGGTGGTGCGCGCCAGATTATTATCGTAGTATTTGAGTGGATCTTCGACCGATTCGCCGACGTAGGCGAATGCGGCAAAGTGCATCACTACCTCAATCGACTCCTTACGCAAAAGGTCGACCACAAAAGCGCGATCGCCGAGGTCACCTTCGTAGAAGCTTACATCAGGTGCGACCGCTTTGCGGTGACCAAACACCAGATTGTCGAGCACAACGGGACGGTGGCCGGCTTCCTGAAGCTGGCGGACACAATGACTACCGATATAACCGGCACCTCCAATAACTAAGACATTCATAACC
>JBJHBN010000512.1:0-2804 GCA_050485505.1 Opitutales bacterium
AGGATTGACAGGATGATTGAGGCGGATGCCCGGGGAGTTGGTGGACGGTGAAGCGGTGAAAATTGGTCATTGAAATTGGGTATTGGAAATTCCTGTGTATTTGGCAATTGCGCGCTTTTTTACAGGATCTGCGTTGAGGTCGAGTATGCCGGTAATAGCTGGTGGGATCAAAAAGGTTTTTGTCTGCTCGGATAGTCCGAACCACTATCGTGTGTTCGCTACGATCTGACTGTTACCGATATACTGGAATCGATGCCGACCCTGAGTTGAGGAATCTGTGAATACCCATTGGGGAGTGGTTGCCGGGCATCCGTCTCAATCCTGTCTAAAGATCAGCCGGGTATTGGCGGCGGGGCATCCGTCTTAATCCTGTCTGGAAATTAGCGGCGGACTGGGGGTGCGGGATGAGTCGTGGCTGGGGTTTTTGTCAGGATGAACAGGATTGCTTGCGGATGTCCGGCCTTGGTGCGCGTGGATATTTTTCGACAGGATTGGCAAGACGGTTGAGGCGGATGCCCGGGGAGTTGGTGGGTGGTATTCTGTGGGCGGTGAAGCAGTGGGTTCTTGGTTTTGATAAGCCCAAAACTTACTACTTTGTTGGTTCCGTTGGCTCGCTACGGATGCGTCAATCAGGGTGGGAAAACTTCCAGGGTGTGGCAGCCGTTGGGGGTGAGGGGGCGCATTTTGATGGCATCGAGGCCGGCGGGGATGAAGGCTTTGTCGAAGCGTTTTAGGATTCGGGTTTCCGCTTTGGTTTCGATTGTGAGTTCGCCCTCGGTGACTATTAGGTAGTAGAAGCTCACTTCGGATTTTGTCAGGGCTTCATGGCATTCAGTTTTACGGATGCTGAAGCAAGGTGTGGTGGATGAGCCGATGAGGTCGTATTGGATGCTGCTTTGGGCGAGTTTACGGCGTTCCCTGGGGCGAAACATTTGCTCGGAGCGGACGGATTCTATGGAACGGGGCGTGTAATCAAAGACATCCAGGCAGAAATCCAGACTTCGTTGCATGAAGCGTGCTGACTCGGGCAATACGTAACCGGCACGCTCAAATTCGAATCGGACGGCGAGGTCGGACGGTTCCATTATTTCAAGCATGAAGATGCCTTCGCCGATTGCATGGGGAACCCCGCCTGGGATGAACAGTGTATCTCCCGGTTGAACCGGGATTTTGTCGAAACAGGATTCGATGGCAGCGATGTCCTGTTTGATTATCATTTGACGGAGTGCTTCGCGACTGGGTGGACGCTGAAATCCCAGGTATACGTAAGGTTCGCTGATGCCGTCACGAATGCTCAATATGTGATAGGCCTCTGCTTTGCCGGAAGGAGAGCGGAGGAACTGTTGGGCGAATGCTGCGGTGGGGTGACATTGGAAATGCAGTCGAATTTGGGCATCGAGAAATTTCACTAAAACCATCGGATGCTCTCCGTGGCGTTGCAGGTGGCCTTTTCCCAGGAAGTATTCGGGGTCTTGTTTTATGAGATCCGGAAAGCTTGATGTTCCACCGCTCCAGACGGCGGTGGATATACCCTCGCACAGGTGTTCCCTGGCGGGGTTGATGGCCCTAGTGGTGGAGCCAATCCAGTCCTCTGGGAAATGGCTGTCCTTGGGGGACTGGAGTCCTGCCAGCTGGTCCAGAACTCGACCACCAGGGTAACTGCGCCAGACCCGGTTTTGTGGAAAGCTTATTATTTTTCCGTGGTAGTCAGACATGATTGGGATTCTTGATGCTCATTTGGCTGCCTTTACGTAGGATCGGTAAATGACCAGACCGAGACCCATCAGCAAGGTGCCGCAGATGACATAGGCGAGGCGGCCGGTCCAGTCGTTGGGAATTAAGAACAGGACCAGAATAAACAGCCCATAGCTACCGGCCAGAGTGCCCAGCACTTTGCCTTGGCGAGAGTCGAGAGAGACTTTGTGCTCCGAGGCCAGAACCGGCTTTGCTATATTGGACCAGTAGGTTTCGGACTCGGTTTTTCGTTCGCCTTCCGGATCGCGGTAGAAGATTCGCGTGAAGAGAAAAAAGGCCGGAAGGATCGTCGTGCTTAGGAATATGCCAATGGCTGCATCGTAGTCGTTGATTTCGCGCTGTGAGAGTGACAAATCGAAAGTTTCGCCAAGCCAGACACCATTGAAGTGGTACTTTGCCAGGTATGAAAGGCTAAGGCCGAGTATTACTGTTGCCCAACCGGACCAATCGGGAGTTTTCCGTACCAACATCATCAGGATCAATGGAATGGTGATGGGCAGGGCCACCAGAGAGCCGAACTGGACCATGATGTCGAACAAGCCCAAGTCCTTGAGGCTGGCAAAGAAGAGGGCTGCGAGAATGATCAGTGCTCCGACAATCACCGAGGACAGGCGGCTGACGAGCATCTGCTCTTTTTCCTGTGCATTGGGCCGCAAAACCGGAAGGTAGAAGTTTTTGACGAAGATGCCTGCGTTGCGATTGAGGCCGCTGTCCATGGAAGACATCGTAGCAGCGAGAATTCCGGCGATGAGCAGACCCGTCATGCCGACAGGAAGGTGGTTCATCGCGGCAGCGACGTAGGCGGCATCGGTTGCATTGTGACCCAGGCTTGGGAATCTTGCGGAGAGATCCGGTTCGTAGATGCGGGCAACCATGGGAGGGATGAACCAAAGCACTGGGCCGAAAATAAAGAGAACGGAAGCCATCAGGCCTGCCTTGCGGGCGTTTATACTGTCTTTGGCCGTCAGGTAGCGGGTGGCTTCCATCAGCTTCTTGGTGGAGCAGAACTGTTTGCCGAATATACGACCCAACCAGGCGACGATAAGGCC
>JBJHBN010000513.1:0-2802 GCA_050485505.1 Opitutales bacterium
GTATAATCCTTCGATTCGAAGACTTGGTCAGCAACCTCAAGGTAAGCAACACCGGCCAGTTGAAATTTCCGGTGGTCCGCAGCGAAGGCCAGCTTCTCCTCCTTAGTCTCAGCAGACTGAAAGGACTCCTGTGCAGAGGCCATAGCCCGATCTCCGGCATACTGATAGATTTGGTAACCCAACACAGCCGCTCCACCCAAAACGATAGCAGCGAATATAGCGGCTCCATTACGCTTCATAAAGTCGTTGAAGCGCTCCTCCACATCCGCATCAGGCGGAAGGTCCGACTGCTCTTGGGCTGAAGGTTTACGATCGGATGCCGGGGTATTGTTGGGCTGCGGTTGTTTACTCATGAGATTTCAAAGGGTCAAAACCTCCTTAGAAAAGCCAGTGGAGGATAGAGGTCAACACCGAATACCCGATAGTAGATCCTGTATTCGTGCAGGATACAGGCTGGCTGGAGGGTCGACATGAGCCTACTGCACAAAACAGCGGGAAAGCGGGAGGCTGCCCACCGAGCTGCGGGGGAGCTATCACAGAGAATAAAAAAAAGCGGATGGAAAACTCCATCCGCTTTGAAAGACTCAACAGGGTCCTAATCAATCAAACCCTTACTTCTTACGGGCAGCCTTTTTACCAGCCTTTTTTGCGGCCTTTTTGGTCGTCTTCTTGGCTACAGCTTTTTTGGCAGCCTTTTTAACCGCCTTTTTCGCGACTTTCTTGGTAGCCTTTTTAGCAGTCTTTTTAACTGCGGCCTTCTTAGCGGCCTTCTTGGCGGCCTTCTTGGCTCCAGCCTTCTTGGCTCCAGCCTTCTTGGCTCCAGCCTTCTTGGCGGCTTTTTTAGTAGCTTTTTTGGCTACTTTTTTGGAGGCAGCCTTTGCAGGGATTGCGGCCTTGCGGGCGGCTTTTTTTCCTGCCTTCTTAGCAGCCTTTTTAGCACCGGCCTTTTTCGCGACTGCTTTCTTAGCTGCCTTGCGAGCTACCTTTTTGGCGCCCGCTTTTTTGGCGGCCTTCTTGGCAGCTTTTTTAGCGCCCGCTTTCTTAGCGGCCTTCTTGGCACCGGCTTTTTTGGCAGCCTTTTTCGCACCGGCTTTTTTCGCGCCGGCTTTTTTAGCGGCCTTTTTGGCGGCTTTCTTCGCACCGGCCTTTTTGGCGGCCTTTTTCGCGCCAGCCTTTTTGGCGGTTTTACGCGGTGCAGCCCCGGCAGTGGATGCGACATCCTTCTGCACCTTGGAAAGAGCCGTCTTTTTCGAAGTCTCTTCAATCAAGGATTCCAGCGCCAAGCGTATCAGGTAGGCCATACTGACCTTCTCTGCACGCGAGAGCTTGTCCAGCTGAGTGCGCTTTCCATCATCGAGACGAACCGACAATTGGCGGCGCTCCCCGCCGCGGGGCAGTTGAATGGATTCGAAGTTGAATTGCTCCAACGCGTAATCGACTACAGTCGAAATCGGACAGTGCCCAAGTTTGGCACGAAGGTCTTCCAGACGTTGCGCCAGCACGGCGTCGATCTCGAAGCTGAGAGGAGATGTTGTATTTGCCATAAGTATGCGGGTTCGAAGTTTAACTTAAACTATTAACCGATATACTTGTTAATGAAGAATAAACAAAACTCAAATAAAAAATACACAAAAGCATTGACGCATGGGACAGAATCCCCCTACAGCCGCTCCCAAGCCTCCGAAGGGACGTCCATTTGCGGTAATGAGCTTTCGGGACGGAACCCGGAGGTATCCAGATTCGGGTATTCCAGATAATGAGTGAAACGCAGTCGGGTACTGCTCCGTGATTGGCGATCACTGAGGTCGAGTCGCCCAAGAGTCCAGTCATCTCCAGCCCGCCGAAAGCTCGCAGCCTGCCAACGGCGGAGTTCATCGCCGTCTAGGTCATAGGATCTTACCTGCAATAGAGCAAAGAATGCCTCATCAATGTATGCCTCCACCACTGCAGGTTCGGTATCGGGATTCGGGTTGCGCAGGAGAAAGCGCTGAATTGGACGCCCGAGATGACGGGTAGGTCCGAGGTATTCAGATTCCTGCCAATGGATATAGGGCATCAACAAGTCGAAGACCGTAACACTCGATCCGTCGATCAGCGGATTGTTCCAGTTGGCTGGATCCACTTCACTGAATCCGTCATCCTGCCATTTCCAGATAGCCGGCTCACGACCATTCCGCAACAGCCACACCGATATCTTGCCAGAATCCTGATCGATTTCAAGTCGGGACCAATAAGGATCCCCAAACCAATGCCCGTATAAACGCCCACTCAGCTGCCAGCTGGAACCCCGGTAAGGACGCTCCTCGAGCTCGAATTTGTAACCAAAAGCTCCTACTCCTTGGCCGCTTCGAAAAACATCCAGAAGCGCTTCTCCGGATTCCTGGTCCAGGCGATCCGGCATTTGCCGTGCCGGCGGAGTGCGTCCTTTGAACTGCGCAAAACCCTCAGGAACAACCAACAGAACCACACCGATAAGAACGAGCCAATAGAACAAACGGGATAATAACATACACAGCACTTTCGAGGAATTAACCGCATTTGACAAGCGATGAGCCTGAAGAGTTCCCATATAAAGTAATGCCAGATATTATGCGCTACATGAGCAACTATCCGCAGGCAGACAAAAAAAAACGCCACTGGGATGCAGTGGCGTTTTTTATGAAATTCTGAAATCTTTATTATTCCTGACCTTCAGTGGCAGGCAAGCCCTCAGGGGTTTCAGGCGCAGCAGGTGCTTCCTGAACCGGAATGTCAGGTAACTCTTCGGACTCCTCGAGAACAGCGGTCTGTGCCATCCAAAGC
>JBJHBN010000514.1:0-2782 GCA_050485505.1 Opitutales bacterium
ATGGATGGCATTGCCCAGGCGGTCGATCCAGCGGGTCCGGATCGCATGAATTTCGAAAAGGGCGGCCAGCCTTTGGTAGATGCGGCATTCCTCGCTCAGGGGCTCTTGCGTTGCTTCGATGAGGTCTGGCTGAAGTTGGATGGAAAGGTTCAGTCCCGCGTTATGCAGGCACTCATCCAAACTCGCAGCATGCAGCCGGGGGCAAGCAATTGGATCCTGTTTTCGGCAATGATTGAAGCCTTTCTCTTCAAGGCAGGAGAGCGATGGGATCCTGTGCGTATCCTATATGCACTACGCCAGCACGAACAGTGGTATAAGGGGGACGGTGCCTATGGGGATGGTGCCGACTTTCACTGGGATTACTACAATGGCTATGTGATTCAACCCATGTCCTTTGACGTTCTTGCCGTGATCAAGGACGAGATCCACGATGGTGAACGGTTACACAAGCAGTGTCTCAGCCATATACAGCGCTACGCGGAGGTTCAGGAACGCATGATTGCCAGTGATGGCAGCTTCCCGGCGATCGGACGCTCGATCACTTACCGCTGCGGGGCCTTTCAACCACTGGCTCAGCTGGCTCTGGCCAACCAACTCCCAGAGAGCTTGCCGCTTGGCCAGGTTCGGGCCGCACTGACCGCAGTCATGAGCCGCACTTTGGAAGTCCCGGGAACATTCAACGAGGAAGGTTGGTTGCAATTGGGCCTTGCCGGTCACCAACCGTCGCTGGCCGAGCAATATATTTCCACTGGGAGTCTTTATCTCGCCAGTCTCGTATTTCTGCCCTTGGGTTTGGACGGCGATCACGCCTTCTGGACCGAGCCTCGGCAAGCGTGGACCAGCCGCCGCATCTGGAATGGCGAAGACATGGCTCCGGATAGGGCGCTTCAGCGTTGATAGCTCGCGTAGTTATCCACGGTCGCTGGGTGCAGCTCTACCCAATGCCCCGGACTGACTTCGCGAAATTCACCGGGTTTATCCAGATCCTCAGGTTCGCAGGGAATCCAGCTTCGGCGCGCAGAGGCACAGCTCTCAGGTGGATCAATGGGTGAGGGCACATCTCCCTTGAGCAGAATGCGTTCGCGGTGCTGTCCAGGGCGGGGGACCGGTATTGCCGAAATCAGCGCCCGGGTATAGGCGTGCAAGGGGTTGCGAAAGATTTCTTCAGTCGGCCCCAGCTCTACTATCTTGCCGAGGTACATGATCGCGACCCGATCGGAAATGTGTTTCACCACAGCGAGGTCATGCGCAATGAAAATATAGGACAGATTAAACTCCTGCTGGAGGTTCATCAGCAGGTTCAGAATCTGGCTCTGCACGGAGACATCCAGAGCGGACACCGGTTCATCACAGATTACCAGTTTGGGATTCAGCGCAATAGCCCGGGCAATGCCGATACGCTGACGCTGGCCACCGGAAAATTCAAATGGAAACTTTTCAACCGCAGAGGCTGGCAGGCCAACAATTTCCAGCAGCTTGAGAACCCTTCGGTTTCGGTCCGCGGCGTCCCGATTGCCATGAACGAGAAAGGGCTCCTCAAGTAGAGAACCAATCGAATGCCGGGGGTTCAGGGATTCGGCTGGGTCTTGGAAAATCATTTGAATGTTCCGCCGATAGGGTTTCAGCGCTTTGCGGCTGAGCGAGCTTATGTCGTTTCCTTCGAACAATACCTGACCCCCCGTCGGGCGCAGCAGGCGGACGGCACACTTGCCCAAGGTTGACTTTCCGCAACCCGATTCGCCCACCAGTCCCAAGGTTTCTCCTTTGCGGATGGACAGTGAAACCCCGTTGACGGCTTTCAATTGCGCTTGAGTCCGTTGCAATACACCTCCTTTTACCGGGAAAAACATTTGCAGGTCCCGCAACTCCATTAAGGGCGGACCGCCTTCATTTGTTGTCTGCGGTTCGTTGTTCATCGGGTATGTGCGGGCATTTGGTCGACACGGACCACCGGGCAGTCTTCAACCCAGTGACCCGGTTCGATTTCAAACAGTGAAGGGCGAACACTGCGGTAGGCATCGGACGCCATATAAGCCTTGGCATCCGGGTGAGGCGAACGCGGCGCAAAACGCGCTCCAGTTGGCAGCTCGTGCAGCCCGGGAACAAAGCCTGAAATCGTCTGTAAAGGCGTTTTCGGCGGATGGTCGATGCGCGGGATGGAATCGAGCAGCCCCTTGGTGTAAAGGTGGGCAGGACGCTCAAAAATATCCTGAACGGTACCTTTTTCAGCGACCCGTCCGGCATACATGACCACCACGTCGTCACAGGTTTCAGCGATCACGCCAAGGTCGTGGGTGATGAGGATAATAGACATACCCATTTCCTCCTGTAGCGATTTCATCAGCTCAAGTATTTGCGCCTGAATAGTTACATCCAATGCTGTCGTCGGCTCATCCGCGATCACCAGACTCGGTTTGCAGGCCAGCGCCATTGCAATGACCACCCGCTGGCGCATGCCTCCTGATAGTTGGTGAGGATATTCGCCGATACGCACCTCTGCGGATGGAATCCCCACTTTTTGCAAGAGTTCAATAGAACGATCCCAGGCCTCGGCTTTGGAAATGTCATGATGCAGCAGGAAACATTCGCTGAGCTGGCGGCCAATCCGGTGGACGGGATTGAGGGCGGTCATCGGCTCCTGAAAGATCATGCCAATCCGCGCGCCCCGAACTGCTCTTAACTGACTCTCAGTCGCCTGAGCAAGGTCCTGACCCTCAAACCAAATTTCACCACCAAGAATATTACCCATCGGTTGCGGAAGCAGGCGGGTGATGGATAGCGC
>JBJHBN010000515.1:0-2777 GCA_050485505.1 Opitutales bacterium
ACTTTGATCTCTGCCATCCTCTGCCTGTTGAGGCAGAAGTGGCGAACCTCGATCAACCGGGCGGCAGAGGCGATGACTATTTTCGCAGTTTGCTGTGCGGGCATTTTCCCGCTCTTCCACGTCGGTCGGGTCTGGTTTGGCTGGTGGTTGTTCCCGATTCCGAATTCGAATGCGATCTGGCCGAACTACCGTTCACCCCTTGAGTGGGACGTGTTTGCTGTGTCGACCTATGGTACGGTTTCGCTGCTGTTCTGGTACATGGGTCTGATCCCGGACCTCGCGACCTTGCGAGACCGCACCCGGACGGTGTTTGAAAAACGTCTCACCGAGGCCAAGACTGGATTCGCAGTGGGCTTTGAAAAGGCCTACTTCGTATTCCGCAAATATTTTTACGGTATTCTCGCCATGGGTTGGCGCGGATCCAACCGCCACTGGAGCAATTACGAAATGGCCTACCTGCTGCTGGCGGGCCTGAGCACTCCGCTCGTGCTGTCGGTGCACACGGTGGTGTCCTTTGACTTCGCGGTGGCGAATCTACCCGGATGGCACACGACCATCTTTCCTCCATACTTCGTAGCCGGTGCGATTTTCTCTGGTTTCGGCATGGTGCTCACCTTGATGCTTCCGCTGCGTGCCTTGTTTGGTCTACAGGATCTGATTACCCAGTACCACATCGACTGCATGTGTAAAATCTGCCTGGCGACCGGTTCTATGGTTGGCTACGCCTACGCGATGGAGTTCTTCATCGCCTGGTACGGAGCCAACCCGTATGAAGGCTTTGCCTTTGTGAACCGCGCATTCGGACAATATGCTTGGGCCTACTGGATTATGATCAGCTGTAACGTGATTACGCCCCAGTTCTTTTGGTTCAAATGGGCCCGCAAGAATTTGATGCTGGTCTGGATTCTGTCCTGTTTCATCAATGTGGGGATGTGGTTCGAGCGATTTGTTATTACTGTCAGTTCGCTGGCCAATGATTTTCTGCCCACCAACTGGGACTACTACAGCCCGACCGTGGTCGACATCTTCACCTTCTTCGGGACCTTCGGTCTGTTCGGTGTCCTGTTCCTCTTGTTTATCCGCTTTCTCCCTCTGCTCGCTTTTGCCGAGATCAAGGCCAATTCGCCGGATGCGGACGTTCACGGAGATTCCCATCACTAATATTTGTCAAACCGCCCAATGAGTAAGACCTACGGAATTCTTGCCCTTTTCGACTCGCCTCCCGCTATTTATGAAGCGGCGAAGTCGGTGCGGAAGGCTGGCTATACAAAGTGGGATGTTATCACCCCTTGTCCACTGCATGGCATGGACGGGGCGATGGGCATCACCCGCTCCAAAGTGCCGATTTTCACCTTCATCGGAGGCTTTATCGGTTTCTGGTTCGGGATGTTCATAGCCTGGTACATGGGTGCCTATGACTATCCATTGATTGTCAACGGCATGCCATACTTCTCGCCAATTTTCCCCTTTCCGGTGGCTTACGAAATGACCATTTTGTTGGCTGCCTTTGGCACCCTCGGAGGAATGTTCATCACCAACCGGCTTCCGATGCATTACCATCCGGTCATGAATTACGATCGGTTCGAACGGCTGACCGACGACAAGTTTGCAGTAATCATCGAAGCTGAAGACGCACTATTCGACATGCAGAAAACCCGCGAGTTTTTGGAATCATTTGGCCCGGCTGAAGTCACGGTCATTACCGATGAGGAGGAAGCAGAGTAATGCGCCAGTTTCTCATCATTTATGCTTTTTTGGTCATTCTCGTCCTGGTGGTGTTCGGATTCCGGGGCTGTAAGAGTGGCAATCCACCGTTACGGATTTTTTCTGATATGGATGAGCAAGCTCGCTTTCATCCTCAAGGCAAGACTTCCTTTTTCAGCGATGGTCGGATGGATCGTCCACCCGTTCCTGGGACTGTTCCTTTTGTCACCGAGATGCAGGGGACTTACGATCACCTTTCTCCGGACAATCGACTCCGTGAGAGTGGCTACTTGACTACCGGGCGTCTGGAAGATGGTTCTTATGGCGACGGCATGCCGATTCAGGTGAATTACGATGCAATGCTGCGTGGTCAGGAAATATACGACATCTACTGCGGCATTTGCCACGGACGCACGGGCAATGGTGAGGGAGTCGTGGCGAATGAGCGCTATGGCTTTGCTACTATCATTAGTTTGCTGCAGACTCGGATTATGGATCAGCCAGACGGTGAGATCTTTGATGTGATTACCAATGGCCGCAACACGATGGGTGCTTACGGTGCTCAGATCCGGGTTGAAGACCGTTGGAAGGTTGTACTTTATCTCCGCGCACTCCAGCGCGCCAATGCTGCGTCGGTAGAAGACGTTCCAGCTGATAAACGAGGAGAATTGGGAATATGAGCACAAGTTCAGATGTGATGTCCGCGGGTTTGAGTACCGCAGGAGTCAAGGGCCCGGGTAACTGGTCTCAGCGCTTCCTCTTGATCGGTATTATCTTTTCCCTGCTGTCTCTTTTCGGGTTGCTGTTCACGACTGACGCGAGCGATCCATCGCGCCCGTTCCTTGGCTATATGCTGGCTGTAGTCTACTGGCTCTCGATTCTGATCGGGATGCAATTCCTGATCATGCTCTGGTGGATGTTTGATGCTGGCTGGTCAGTGATCATCCGGCGGCAGTTTGAACACATGATATCGGCTTTGCCTTGGTTGGGGGTCCTCTTGCTGCCTCTCGTGATCATGGGCTTGGTGGATACCCAATCCGGCAAGGTCGCTTGGATTTGGATGAGTATGGATG
>JBJHBN010000516.1:0-2775 GCA_050485505.1 Opitutales bacterium
ACCAAAGCCTAAGTTTCGATTTTAGCTTTCTGGCGCAAAAAATCCGTCCCTTTACCGGGACGGATTTTTTGTGCTCCTGAATGGGAGCGGATAAATTATTAAGGCCGGTCCCGATTCAAGGGATCACAATGATGTCTACCCGGCGGTCTCGCTGCATGTCGGCCTCTGAGCCTCCGGTGTTGGCTTCAAGATCACCTTTGGAAACTGTGTCGATGCGGTCTTCCGAGACACCGATCTGGACGAGGTAAGCTTTGACGGCACCAGCTCGACGGTCACCGAGCGCCATATTGTATTCGGTGGTTCCCCGCCAGTCGCAGTGGCCCTCGAGAATCAGGCGCGCAGAACGGTTGTCGGACATGTAGGTGGCCACCTCCTGTAAAATCGGGCGGTCGGCAGGGCGAACGAATGATTGGTCGAAGTCAAAATAGACCGGATCAAACAGATTGGTGATGCGGCCGTCCATATCAGAGCCGAAGCGGCTATCGCGTTCAGCCAAACCCAGTTGTTGCGCTCGGGCAATGTCTTCCGGGCTGATCCAGTCCGCTGAACCGCCCCGTTGGCCGCCACTCCCGGTGGCCGTCATAGATGGGTCCGGTGCCTGTCGCTGAGCGCAGCCAACCAAAGCTGCCAGTGAGATCAAAAGAATTAAAGAAAATGTCGTGCGAATCCCGTTCATTGCAAAAAAATAGCGTGTGCGTGTTGACCGTTAGAATTCCCTGACGGCCTTTGATAATCAAGGAAAATCTGGAATATTCGGTTAAAAATGAGGTCTGGCCTGAATGAGTCAGGCCCCGCCGGCCATCGGTCGGGTAGGTGCTTCGATAATGCCGTATTCGATGGCGAAGCGAGTTAGGCTGGCTACATCGTGAAGGTCCAGCTTTTTCATCAAGTTGGTGCGATGGTTTTCGGCCGTCTTCACACTGATTTTTAACTGTGCGGCAATTTCCTTGGTGCTGTTGCTTTCGGCAATCAACTGAAGGATTTCGCGTTCGCGGGCGGTCAGAAGCTTTACCGCCGGATTGCTGGATGATTCCGGGTTCTTCATGACTTCTCTGAGGATATCGGCAACGTCCGGGCTGAAGTAGGTGCCGCCCGAGGCTACGATGCGAAAGCCTTTTTGTAGTTCGGACAAAGCTGAGGACTTGCCTATGTAGCCGTGCGCACCGGCTTCAAGCACTTCACGCAGTAGGATTGGGTCTTGATAACCACTGAAGATGAGGACTCGACAGTTGGGCAGATGACGGGTGATGCGGCGCAGCAGCTCAGTGCCGCTGAGACCTGGCAGCATCATGTCCAGAACAACGAAGTCTGGCTTTTCCTCCATACAGAGTTCAAGCGCTTGGCGGCCGTCGCCACTTTCAAGAACCACTTGCACGTCCGGTTCCTGTTTCACTATTTGGGCGATCATCTCGCGCACAGCGGTTTGATCTTCTATAATTGCAACACGCTTCATTAGATTGTTTCTTAGTATTCTAAATGCATATGCCAATGGGGAATGCGGAGAGTTTGATATTTTATCGAGATTTTGATAGAAATATGGAGGATTTGCACGTCTGTCGATGTCAATTCCACCAGTAAATGCAAACGGGACATATTAATACCTGACAGCTGGGTTTTTGAAGTGTTCCCGCTGCTGGGGCTGGACAACATCGGGGAAGCGTGTTCAATCGCTGCCTCATGAGCGTTTCATTCGAAAAATACCATGGATTGGGCAATGATTACCTGGTGCTGGATCCAAAGAACTGGACCGGCGATCTGGACCCGGCACGCATCGAGCGCATCTGTCACCGAAATTATGGTCTGGGATCCGACGGGATTTTGTTCGGTCCCCTGCCGAGTGGAAAAGCGGATTTCCGCCTGCAAATTTTCAATCCCGATGGCAGTGAAGCGGAAAAGAGTGGCAATGGCCTGCGCATTTTCGCCCGTTACCTGCACGATACCGGGCGGGTATCCGGGGAGGTGTTTACTGTGGAAACCCTGGGTGGAGTGGTTGAGTGCACGGTGACGGATCCGCGCTCTTCGATCACGGTCGAAATGGGGCAGGTCTCTTTTGACGCGGCCCGAATCCCGGTAAAAGGCGTCGAAGGTGAGGTGATACAGCAGGAAGCTGAGTGGTTGGGTCGCAGCTTCAAATACTCGGCAGCCACGATCGGAAATCCGCACTGTGTGGTCCTGTTGGATTCAGTCAGCGAGGAACTGGCGCGGCAGGTGGGGCCCTTGATTGAAAAGGATCCCCGGTTTCCGCACAGGACCAATGTTCAGTTCCTGAAGATTCTGGACCGAAACCGCATTCAGATCGAAATATGGGAACGCGGGGCCGGATACACATTGGCATCGGGTAGCAGTTCCAGCGCTGCGGGCGCGGTGGCACGGAAGTTGGGGTTGGTGGACGAAGCCATTGAAGTCCACATGCCAGGCGGTGTCATCGCGCTGAACATCGACGATGCGTTCAACGTTCGCATGACCGGTCCCGTTACCCGGGTTGGCCATTTTGATCTGGATCCTGAAGCGCTTTGATTTTGGCGGAAATTCGATTCTGCGGTTGAGCTTCCGGTTTTTCAGGCTCAGTATTGCCTGACTATGGAATACCGACGTTTAGGAAAATCAGGGCTTAAAGTCAGCGAGCTGTCATACGGCAGCTGGGTCACTTTCGGCAATCAGATCGACGAAGCCTTATCGGAAAAGTGCATGCACACGGCCTACGAGGCAGGGGTGAACTTTTTTGACAATGCGGAGGCCTACGCGAAAGGGCGTTCAGAGGAGGTGATGGGACGG
>JBJHBN010000517.1:0-2761 GCA_050485505.1 Opitutales bacterium
CGTGTATTCAGCCCAATGGTCAGCCTTTGATCCCGATAGGCACGGTAACCAGCCAACGGTCCCCGAACATACCAGTTCGGAGCCTCATAAAAAAAGAAAGGAACGACAATGACAGTGTCGCTGGCACCGGCAATTGCATTTGCGGAATAGATCATTCCGAGCCCAGCACCGAATTGGGAGCCTGTTTCGGCCGGCGGCTGCTGCGCTTGAAGCTGCCCGGCAGCCATAGCTATAAGTATTGTGAAAGTGAATTTTTCAAGTGAAGTCCCACGCATTGTGTTAAAGAAGCCTTATTTCCCCGGGATGCAAGTGCCCCAGTCGGCATTTTTGAAAGCTGTCCAAAAAGTAGTGGTGGATGCTAACGCTTTGAATCGATTATTTTGCTATTGGGTTGAATCGTTGAAAACTAGTCCCTAACTTGACTTTCCAACCATGAAAATCGATCAAGTTGCTGTACAGTTGTTTACCCTGAGGGACCACCTACAATCCAAGGAGGCGTATGCAGAAAGCCTGCGGAAGATCCGTGAAATCGGATTCCACTCCGTACAAATTTCGGGCCCGCGTCCCTGTGAGCCGGAAGAAATTACCGCCTTATGCAAGGAGGCGGGGTTGGTGATCAATTCATCTCACGAGAGCCCCGAGCTGATCCTGAACGATCCGGAGCAGGTGGTTAAAAATTTGGATGCGTTTGGCTGCAAATACACGGCTTACCCGTTCCCCGCTGGAATCGATTTTGGGTCCAAATCCGCAGTGGATACGCTGATTGAAGGGCTTGATCGCTCGGGGAAGATCCTAGCTGGATCGGGCAAGGTGCTGACCTACCACAATCACCACATGGAGTTTCGCAAGATTGATGGCGAAATCATTCTCGAGCGGATTTACCGGGTCACCAATCCGGACTTCGTTCAAGCCGAAATTGATACTTACTGGGTCCAGTATGGCGGTGGCAATCCAACCCAGTGGTGCGAGAATCTCAGAGGCCGACTGCCTTTACTTCACCTTAAAGATTTTCGCATTGATGAGGAGAATGAGATTACTTTCTCCGAAATCGGTAATGGGGTGCTCGACTTTCCCGGAATTATCAAGGCTGCGGAATCGGCTGGCTGTGAGTGGTTCATTGTCGAGCAGGATCAATGCCCGGGCGATCCATTTGAATCCCTGGAAATGAGTTTTCGCTATATTAGCGACCATTTAGTCGACCGCTGATGCCCGTAATACGCCAGACACGCCAGCGTGAGGCTATAGAACGGGTTCTGCGCAGAGAAAAGCGGCCGCTGACACCACCGGAGATCCACGAACTTGCCAAGCAGCATCTGGCGGGAATCGGGCTCCGGACAATCTACCGTCACATTAAGGACTTGTGTGACGAAGGCCAAATGGTGGGCATTGATTACCCGGGACAACCCTTGCGCTATGAAATGGTGGGAGGAAATCACCACTCTCATTTCATTTGCCGTGGATGCAAGCGCACGCTGGACCTTCAGGTGGAAGTTGAAGAAGTCGAAGTGACACCGCCAAAAGGTTTCAGCGTAACGGGTCAGGAAACAATATTCTATGGTTTGTGCCCGGATTGTAATCCGGACGCCTGAGGGGCTGATCAACGACGGCGTGGGCCGTAGCTGCGGATCGGAGCATTGCGGTTGGCCTGAGCGTTGCGCAGACGATAGACAATCCGAGCCTTATCAATATCCTTTGGCGTCATTTCCATTTTCACCAGATCACCCACGGTGATCTTGATAAAGTGCTTGCGCAGTTTGCCGGAAATGTGAGCGAGCACCTGGTGCCCATTCTGTAATTCAACCCGAAACATCGTTCCGGGTAAGACAGCAACAATTTTGCCTTCTACTTCAACAACTTCGTCTTCAGGCATACAGTTCGAATAATGGATGAATTTGGTCTTTGCATTTGGTTAACAAGCCAGTGACTCAGTAATCTTGGGTTGCCAAAGTCAAGATAAAGCTTGGATTCCAGACTCTATCGCACTGAATTCGATGATTATTCCATGAAATCCGAACCACCGCCCCCCTGCCCTTTTGAACCTATGCGCCCGTCCGAGCTTGTTCGGGACGATGCCTATTTTATGCAGCACGCCTTTAATCAAGCCTTAAAGGCTTGGGCAGAAAACGAAGTTCCGATCGGTGCCGTCATTGTACGGGACGGGGTGATTATCGGCCGGGGATACAACCGCGTGGAGGGACTGAACGACCCGACGGCACATGCCGAGACGCTGGCCATTACCGCTGCTACCCAAACCGTTGGTGATTGGCGCCTTGCGGGCACAACCCTCTACGTGACCAAGGAACCCTGTCCGATGTGTTCCGGAGCTATTCTGCTTTCCAGAGTTGACCGGGTGGTGCATGCGCTGGCAGACCCCAAGATGGGGTGCCTCGGTGGCGCGGCTTCCCTGCACGAATTGCCGCGCATCAATCACCGGATTGCGGTATCCGTTGGCGTTCTGGAAGCTGAATGCAAAGCCCTTATCCAGTCGTATTTTCAATTAAAGCGTGCTGACGGTTGACGAAAGGGCTGCCAGGCTTCATATTTTTTACCCTCTCAGTTTCAACTCGAACTGTTAAACTATCTAATTATGGCATACACACTTCCCGAACTCGATTACGCCAAGGACGCCTTGGAACCGCACATCGATGCGAAGACCATGGAAATCCACCATGGCAAGCATCACAACACTTACATTACCAACTTGAACAAGGCCCTCGAAGATGCCGGGGTTAATGCCCCGGCGTGCATCTCTGACCTTATT
>JBJHBN010000518.1:0-2760 GCA_050485505.1 Opitutales bacterium
TGGCCATGGTTCACGAATTGACGTGCCTGGCGACGGGTTTTGGCAAAACCGATGCTGTAAATGACTGAATCGAGGCGACGCTCCAACAGTGAGATGAAGATCTCACCGGTAACACCACGAATGGACTTCGCACGGTCAAAGGTCCGACGAAACTGCTTTTCTGAGAGACCGTACAAATAACGCAGCTTTTGCTTTTCGTTCAATCCGATCGAATAATCGGAAAGCTTGCGGCGAAGCCTGGGGCCGTGCTGACCAGGAGGGTGCGGCTTACGGTCCTGGGCTTTGTTCGGCGGAAAAATTGACATGCCGAACCGGCGATTGATGCGGGTCGTGGGTCCTGTGTAACGAGACATTGGTAAACTAAATCAGAAGATTATAATTGAATGAGGTGCGGTTTATACGCGGCGGCGCTTCTTGGGGCGGCAACCGTTGTGTGGAACAGGGGTGACGTCTACAATAGCAGTGACCACCATGCCGAGTGACTGAATTGCACGAATTGCGGAATCGCGCCCCATGCCCGGACCTTTAACGCGGATCTCGACTTCCTTCATACCATGCGACAAGGCGACCTTGCCAGCATCTTGGGTCACGACCTGCGCCGCGTAGGCGGTGCTCTTGCGGGAACCACGGAAGTTCATTTTACCAGCACTGGACCAGGAGACCACGTTGCCCTTTTTGTCCGTAAAAGACACCTTGGTATTGTTGAACGTCGCCAGCACATTCACAATGCCACTGGTGATGTTCTTACTGCCCTTGGCCTTACGAACATTGAGGTCAACCTCACTTTTTAGAAGATCGGCTGCCGTTGGCTGGCCGCTCTTCTTTTCTTCTGACTCGCCGGTGTCAGCACCTTCGGCAGAATTCTCTGCCGGGGTGGCTGCGGTGGCTTTGAGTTCATTTTCCGCAGCGGGAGACTTGGATTCAGTCTGCTCCTTCTTGTTTTCGTCGCTCATGATAGATGATTAAAAAATTACTTCTTCTTTATAGTGCTGGTCGTCTTGCGCTTGCCCTTACGAGTACGGGCATTGGTCTGCGTTCGCTGACCACGGACCGGAAGGCCGCGACGGTGGCGGATGCCACGGTAGCACTGGATAGCAAGCAAACGCTTCAGATTCGCACTGCCTTCGCGACGCAGGTCACCTTCGACAAGGATGCCTTTGGCAACGATTGCCTCAGCAACCTTGTTCAGCTCCTCTTCCGACAGCGTATGCGCGCGGGCATCGGGGTCGAGACCGGTTTCGGCGACCAACTGGTCAGCGAGAGTGGGCCCAATTCCGTAAATATAACGGAGGGCAAATGGAACCTTCTTGTTCCCAGGAATATCAACACCCAAAAGACGTGGCATGGTTAATTAGGATTAAAATTGTTTCAGTTTAAAAATGTACAGGAACCCCGAAACGGAATCTTTTCGGAGAAAAGAGGAGAAAGAAGAGAGCTTTCTCTTCGGTGTCAAGAACTCAAATCAGGAATGGTGAGAATTTCAGGTTCACCGTCTGTAACAAGGACGGTGTGTTCAAAGTGGGCGCTGGGACTGCCATCAGCAGTGAGGGCGGTCCAACCGTCGTCGGCCATCCTCACCCGTGGTGAGCCAAGAGTGATCATGGGCTCGATGGCCAGGGTCATCCCAGGGCGAAGTTTCTCACCGCGCTTACGGGGACCGAAATTGGGAATCTGCGGTGCTTCATGCATGCTACGACCGACTCCGTGACCGACAAAATCCCGAACAATTCCCAGATCGCGAGCGCGAATGAACTTCTCAACCGCATTGGAAATCTCCCCCACCCGATTGCCAGTCCTAGCCTTATCAATGCCCTTGTAGAGTGCCTTTTCTGTCGCATCCAGGAGAAAAGCCTTCTCTGGAGAAACTTCGCCGATTGCGATCGTCCGCGCATTGTCGCCTATGAAACCCTCGTAACGAACACAAACGTCCACGGTCAATATATCACCATTCTGCAGCACCCTGCGAAGATCGCCAATTCCATGAACAATCTCCTCGTTGACCGATAGGCAAGTATAGGCCGGATAGACCAAACTGCCAACCTGGTACTGGAAGCAGGCGCTTTCGGCACCATAAGACTGCAGCAAGCGCTTGCCCTCTTGATCCAGATCGTAGGTGTTCACTCCCTGACCGGCGAATTCACACAATTTATGAAGAATCGTGGCCGCAATGCGACAGGCTTCACGCATTGTGCGTATTTCTGCCGCAGTTTTAACCGGTATCATTCTGCGAGTTCCACTCAACACCCAGGCTGGGGTCGATCAGGAAAAATAGATCCAGTTCAAGATCCAAGCAACAAAACCCACTGCGAACATTACCAGCAGCCAGCGCCAGAGAGCACGGCCTTCGGCCAAGCCAACGGTATCGACCAGCTGTTTGGTTCTGCCCTGACTGCGGCCTTTGATCCGGCCCTTCTTCAGGAAGCCGTCATAATGCCGTTGCAATAGGTAGGTCTCGATCTGACGCAGGAAGTCCAGCAGCACGCCGACAATAATCAGCAGACCCGTGCCGCCGAAGAACTGAGCCGTTTGATAGGGCACACCCGTAGCAAACAACACGCCATCCGGAATGACCGCGATCACAACCAGAAACAATCCCCCTGCGAGGGTCAGGCGGGTCATGGTGAAATCGAGATACTTCGCAGTCGGTTCACCAGGACGAACCCCCGGAATGTAGCCACCGTGTTTCTTCAAATCTTCAGAGATCTGAACCGGCTTGAACATAACGGATACCCAGAAGTAGGCGAACCCAAAGATCAGGAC
>JBJHBN010000519.1:0-2758 GCA_050485505.1 Opitutales bacterium
ACCGTGAAGGGTGTTTCACGGTTCTGGACGATAATGGCGTCCCGTAGGGGATTGACTGCGCCGTTGGAGCACCTGCTGCGCAGGCTGCCTGATGGCAGGTCCTTCTCCGTTTCGCTGCGCTCACTGCGTCAAACCCCTGCCCAGGGCTTCTCATCCCCTACTGCTTCAGTAGAACGCTGAGGGCACAAAAAAACCGTGAAGGGTGTTTCACGGTTCTGGACGATAATGGCGTCCCGTAGGGGATTCGAACCCCTGTTGCCGGGATGAAAACCCGGTGTCCTAGACCTGGCTAGACGAACGGGACGCAACAAAGATTGGTGAAGCTACTTTGACGCGGCTGACGCGCAAGCTTTTTTTCGAAAAAAATTGCATCGGGGATTTTTAAGGAGCAGTGTTCGCGCTTTCATTTATAGAAAAGAGCCATGGCCAAACTGATGACATTGCCGGAAATCCGTGCCTCCATCCCCGCCAAACCGCTGGTCGAGCTGGGTAGCCTGCCCTACCCGCACAAGGCATCGGGCAAGGTTCGTGAGATCTATGAACTGCCGGATGCGTATCTGATGATCGCGACCGACCGCCTATCGGCCTTCGACGTGGTTCTGCCCACCGGCATCGCAGGCAAAGGCATTCTGCTTACACAGATTAGCCTGCATTGGTTCGCGGAATCTGAGAGTCTGGTTCAAAACCATTTGGTAGAGAACCATCACGAAGCACTCAAGCAGGTCCTCAAAGGTCACGAGCACCTCGTCCCTCGCTCGATGTTGGTGCGGAAGATGCGCACGGTACCGATAGAAGCCGTTGTAAGGGCTTATCTATCCGGCAGCGGATGGAAGAGCTACCTACGCACTGGAACGCTCTTTGGACAGCCTTTACCGGCCGGATTACTAGAGAGCAGCAAGCTACCGACGCCAATGTTCACCCCAACGACCAAGGCAGCGGTAGGCGACCACGATGAGCCGATGTCGATCGAGGAGGGCATCCGGCTTTTGGGTGAGGAGCGCTTCGAGGAAATCCGCGATGTCAGCATGAAGCTCTTTGCCCTCGGCAGTGCAACCGCCCGGGCTGCCGGCTTGATACTGGCCGACACCAAATTTGAGTTCGGTATCGATTTGGAAGACCAGCTTTGCCTGATCGACGAAGTGCTGACGCCGGACAGCTCACGTTTCTGGCCTTCGGACGAATACGCTCCGGGACGCGCGCAGACCGCCTATGACAAGCAATTTGTCCGTGACTATCTGGAAAGCCTCGAATGGGACAAAACCCCTCCAGGCCCTGAACTGCCGCCAGAAGTGACGGAACGCACTTTCGAGCGCTACTGGGAAGCCCTCGAAAAGCTCACAAAAGATTAAAGCCGGACCAAAGTCCGGCTCTATTCAAAGACTCAACTGAGCTGGCCCCAATCAGAAGATCGGGTCTAAATCCACATCGCCGCCGACAAGACGGGCCATCTTGCGATCAGCCATCTCACGGAGCCGTGACCAACCTTTGGCCTGGGACAGGAAGTCTTCGTACTCATCGACAAAGGCCAGAAATTCTTCCGACTCGTAATCCACATCCGGCACCTCGCGATCGCGTACGAAGATGAAAATACCTTCGCTGGATTCAATCGACATGCGCGACAAAGAACCGGAAGGCAGGTTTCTGCTGTGCTGCCAGACATTGAGGCGCTGCAGACTTTGCGGTGTGTCGCTGCCTTTGAAACGGTCCGGGGTTTCGGTGGAGAGCCCCATGGATTCGGCGGCGGCGACAAAGTCTTCGCCATCATTCAGGCGATCGCGCAACTCAGCATGGAGCTCTTCTCCGTGTTCGGAAAACAGGCGGCGACGGTTCTCACGCATCCAGTCCCTCTCGACTAACTCGACAACTTCTTCAAAAGGAGGCAGGCGCTCGGGGATTACCTCATCAAAAACCAAAACCACGGCACCGCCGCCACGGAGTTCGCCGATATCGGAAAAGTAACGCGCTTGTCCTGCCGAGAACATCCACATGGATTCCAACAGTTGGCGATTGATGCGCGGATGCGCCGGAGCGCGGTTGCGCGCATAGGGTTCGATCGATTCCTTGCGCACACGGTACTCCTCTGCCAAAGCCTGAAACTCATCTGAATCGCGGGCAATCTCACGCTCCCACAACTTCACGCTGAAAGACTCGGAAGCCTCTTCGGCAGCCCGCCAGGCCTGCTCACGGCGATAATCGTCAACAACGCGCGGCCGGATTTCGTCCAAGCTCAGCGGAGGCAATGGTTCCTCACCTTCGTCAGGACGCTCACGTTCGCTTTCGTAAATAAAGCGATTGCGGTCGAAATAGGTCTGTAAAACGGATTCCTGAGGAACTTCAACCCGATCGCGAAAAGCATCGGCTTCAAAATAAAGCGCCGTCACGCGAATTTTCCGACGCTCTTCATAGCGATCGGAATGGTTCTGATAGAATTCATACAGCTCCCCGTCGGTCGCTTCCATTTCCGGTCGGAAATCGTCGTAGTTCACCCGTGCCACGACCACATCGAAAAGGGTTTCCTGAGCGAGGTAATTCTGCTTCTGCTCAAATGGCAGCTCGACACCAGGGCCAGCCAGCATTCTGCGAACCTGGGCGATCTGCCAATCTTCGCGCAAAACGCGGGCGATGGCTTCGCGCGAGAACTGCGTGCCGGATTCGAGCATACCGAGCATTTGGTTGTAGCTCTCCGCGGAAAATTCACCACTTTCAAAATCACGGAAGATCATTTTTCCACGGATGAAGTCCTCCATCTGTTCACGGC
>JBJHBN010000520.1:0-2755 GCA_050485505.1 Opitutales bacterium
TATTGGAGGTGGAAGCCGATTCGTTCGGCGTCCCCGTGACGGTGAATATCCACCGTAGTTCTGGCTTCAATTTTCTGGACGAAGAAGCCCGTCGCACCGTGCTCGAGCGCTGGCGTTTCGAAAATCCATCAGCGGGCAGTACGCGCTTCGAGGTGTTGATTCATTTTCGCCTCGAATAGACGTGGCGATGTGTCAGGCCACCTGTATTTCTTCGCGAAAACCGACACAGATTTCGATGCGGGGAACCGTGTGGTCGCGATTTTCCCGGAATACATTGATTGTTCGGGTGCAGAAGTCCTCCAAGCTTTCCCCTTCCAGAGATTGGGGAGTCCGTTTCAGTTCACTCCTGTCCGGGCCATGGGCGATGATTTCCATGTTCGCCTCCATTCAGGCTCGCAAAGGGGCCAGCGAGCTTTCCGACATTTTTCCGGTGGTGGCTCAGAATCTTGAAATAACACCCGAGGAAGTCACCTGCTCTCAATCTAGCTCCGAGGCGCAATGGATTTAGGGGAGTTTCCAGACGCGACCTAGAGCGAATGGCAAAACTGTTGCCCGGCGCATAGTGTATCTCTGGCGATTCCGAGTCGTTACACCTGCGGTTTTGGATCAGAAATCAAGCCCGAAACCCAGTTCCACTCCGTAGTCATCGAGGTCGGTTACTTTGACATTGAAGAGTGTGGTGTTGGCGAGGTTCAAATAGCGGGCTCCAAGGTTGATAGAGGTGGCTTCGCTCATGTGGTATCTAAACCCTGCAAAGGCTTGCAATGCAAGGACCCAGTCGCTGTCGTTGGCCGACTGAGTGTAGTACCTTCCTCTGACAGAAATGGCTGCGGTGCCAGCGCCGACTCCAAAATAACCCGATACCTTGTTTGCCGGTTCAGTGGTGAGCAGGTAGTTCAACGTGACCGGCATGATGCGGATCTTTGTTGTGCTGGATACTTGTGAATTGCTGCTTTGTGAGAAGCCGATTTCCGCCCGCCAACCATGGTGCAGATCGTCCTTGGTCACTAAGTTGTTGCTGAAGTGGATTGTTTGAAAGGCCTCCTCAGAATCGATCCAGTAACCGATGGATCCGCCAAGTTGGTATGCTTGGCTGGAAATGGCTAATGCCAGTGTTGCGAATGCAAGGCAGGGGAATTTTAATATATTCTTAAGCATGAATGTAGGGTCTGTGTTGATTAAAGGGTCATTTCATTCCGGTCCGAATCGGCTCGAAGCAGAATTGAATTGTTCCCGTCTTATTCAACCCCCGGTGAGTAGCGAAAGTTGCATTGGAATGAGTCTATTTTGGTAAAAATTTCATTTCTAATGTCGGTGAATCGTATTTCTGGCTACCGGGCAATTGCTGTTCGATTTCTGCCAATACCTTTCGACTCGATCCTTTGACAGCTGTGTGGAATGCGATATGCTGGGAGGGTACATTATGATGTCATTGAATGAACACACCCCGACCATAAAAACTGAAATATCTGATTTCTGCCAGGAATTCGCTGCGGCGCTGATTCCGGTGAGGGATGGCCTGCAGGGCACATTGGACGAAGTCCAAGGGAAGGGGAGCAGTGATGTGCTGCAGCGCCCGCTGGCGCGATTGAAGGATGTGCACCACCGGCTCGAGAGCCTGGTGAAAAAGGTTGAGGAGCAGCAGGCTTATGTGATCATTTTTGGCCCATTGAAGAGCGGCAAGTCGACTTTGATGAATGCGATCAGTGCCAGCTATGTGAGCGAGGTGACTTCGCTCCCAGCCTATCCGTGCATCGTGCATGTAAAACATGGCGACCAGAACCACTATCAGGTCACGCGCTACAATGGCGAGAAGCAGGTGTTCGAGACGAACGAGGCACTTCAGGCTTCGATTTCGGACGACTTTGAAAAATTGGCTGCCCGAATTCGTGAGATCGAAGAGGCGGGTGAAGACTTTGATCCAGGGGTGCATTGTCCTGAAGCGATACGCCGCGTGGATGTCGAAGTGCCGGCGGCAAATTTGGAGGACTCGCTGGCGGTTCTGGTGGATACTCCAGGCCTCTATACCCGAATGAAGTTTGGGTACGATTTGATGACCCGGGAGTTCCGCAACAGCGCAGCCTCGGCCGTTTTTGTTGTGAAGACGGACAATCTGTTCCTGGAGCAGGTATTCGATGAGTTCACCGACTTGCTGCAGCTGTTCAGCCGCATCTTCCTGGTTGTGAATATCGACAGCAGCAAGCGCGACTTGGGACCGGATGGATCCATCCAACCCAGTCTCGAGAGCCGGGCTCCAGAGGAGATTGTCAAGGCCTTCGAATCCCTGGTGATGCGCGCGCCTTTACGCAAGGCGGCGGAGGAGGGGAGGCTGCGGATTTATCCGGTGGACTTATTGAGTGCGGCATCGGCGTCGATGAAGGGTATTCTGCCGGAGGCTGAAGGTGCTGGTGCTGAGGAGAAGGAAGTAGTTGAAGGAGCTGAGGAAGCTGAGGAGGTCGAGGAGGCTGAGGAGGTCGAGGAAAAAACGGATGGGGGAACCGCAGAAGCCGATCCGGCCACGGAGGCCTTCCCGGTTTTGATGCGGGACTTGACGGACTACCTTAACAGCAATGATTACTTGCATGAGTTCATGGGTGACAGCCTGCACCAAGGGAAAACTTTGGCTGGCGAAATTTGCGCGCTTTGCAGCGATGAGTCCGTGGCGGAATTTACTCAGTGGCAGCAGTCCCTGGAGGAAGAAGCGGGAGAGGTGAGCCGTAAGCTGGATGCCATCGATAGTTTTGCCGAAGTGGAC
>JBJHBN010000521.1:0-2752 GCA_050485505.1 Opitutales bacterium
CCAACAACCAACAACCAAAAGTAGCCGCGATCGCCCCGAGCGCGGAATCCAAATCATCGCAAACAAATGAGGCCGAAAAGACCGGACAAAAGAACCATCAATCGCAATCGGCATCGGGTCTCGGGATCGGGATCGATTGGGGCTTTTGATGAACGGTAGACATCCTGTTTCGCGGAAGCGAAAGGGCAGGAATTTTCCGGAGGAGTCGCTCCAGGGCGCTGGAAATTCCTGATTCGTCATTCGTAATTCCTAATAAAGCCGCTTGGCCGCAGTTCCACCCGCTGAAGCGAGTGGCTACCTGCCACCGCCCACCGCCTGTCATACTATAAATTGGCTGCTTGATTGTGAGTGAGTCGGGAAGGGGGTGAGCTGGGGGCAATGAGACAGGTTTTAGGGATTTTTCTGGGGATGTTGGTGTTAGCTGCGGGAGTGCTGGGGGCAGAGGTGTCTTTGACGGTGCGGGGGCTGGAGGAAGGTGGCGGAGTGCGAGGTTCGGATCGGTCGCCGCGGACGGTTCTGGGGGTGGAGCTGGATGAACAATGGATGTATCAGGAATTGGTGCTTGGCGAGATGGAGCTGCGGTTCGAGGGCTTGCCGGATGAACGTTTGCGGATTGAACTGGGCAATGCGGAGTTTCATGCGCACAGCCAATACAACCGGGCGATGGACGTTTGGCTGAATGGGGAACTGGTGGTTTCGCCGTATGTGATCTTTGATCGGGTCGGTTTTCGCCGGGGAGATATACTGGAACTGGAAGGAATTGCGCAGGAAGGAGTGCTGCGACTGGCGCTGAAGCGGCATTTGCCTCAGGCCGATGCGCCGCAGTGGGCATGGGTGCGGGTTTCGTCGCTGGACAGCGATTTCGAGTTTTTCAGGACAGCGGCAGCGGTCGAGCGACGTCCGCGCACGGTGGAGCACTTTTTGCGCTGGTTGCCGGAGGAGGCGGTTGGGCAGACCGAACCGCCGATCCGGGCACAGTATAAAATTCATCCAAGTGAAACTGATCGCCTAACCGAGGCTGACGTCGTCGGGCCAGATGGCATTGTCTACCCGAATTGGCTGGATGTGGGGATCGATGGCGGAATCCCAGCTGTGCCGGTGGTTCTGCATGTGCGGGATTTTGGTGCGGTGCCAGGCAACGGACAGGATGACTCGGCGGCGATTCAGGCAGCGCTGGATGCAGCGGCCGCCCAGGGTGGGGGAGCAGTGCTGCTGGAATCGGGAGTCTACACTTTAAAGGAACCGCTGTTCATTTTTCACGATGACGTCGTTCTGCGGGGCGCCGGGGCCCGCAAAACAACCTTGTCCTTCGAGTTTGCTCCACCCCACCGGGGGATGCGGGTATTGACTGTGGCTGCAGATCCCGACGGTGCGTTGGGGCCGGACAGTCAACTCCAGGCCTGGTTCGACTTCGCCGAGCTGGAGTCGATACGCTGGTCGATCGGCGGACATGAGTTGCTGCGGCGGGAGGCGATGCGGCGGGAAACCTACATGCATTACCTGTCGACCTATGGTGCGGCCTTGCTCGACGTCGTGGGGCCGGGACAACATGAGCTGGAAATCGTGGCCGTGTATCGGGATGTGGGTGAAGTGCGCGAGCTGCGTGAATTGGATTTGCGCGCGGGTGAAGGCCCGGAAAACCCCTTTATCCTCCATCACCTCGGCGCAGTCAATATCCTGGGTAAAGGTTTTCGGGGTGCCCGCTACCCACTTGCTGAGGACGCGCGGCGTGGGGACCGGAAAATGGTTCTCGAGTCGGAACCAGGCTGGTCTATTGGCGATCGGATTGCGGTGCATGCACCGGCGACGGAGCGTTGGAACGCAGAAGTGCGCAACTCGGCTCCCTGGGGCGATTATCGTCGTAATTTATACCGACTCGAATCCCTCGCAGAGCAGTGCATTGGGATACCGTATCCGCTGCGTATCGATTTTCCGGCGATCGATGGGGCGTATGTGCAGGCCTTTGAGGCCGTGCAGCGGAGCGGGGTGGAGTCGCTGCGCATTGTGCAGCCAAAGAAACTCTGGACCAGTGGGATCTTTATCGCCAACGCCTGGGAGTGTTGGATTGCGGATGTGCGCGTGGAGCGCGCCGGCAGGCACCCCTTTTATACCAATTTCGTGAAGAAACTGGAAGTGCGTGACAGCGTGTTTGACAACGTCTGGTTCAAGCAGGGCGGTGGCAGCGGCTACGGCGGCTTTGAGCGCGCCTACGACTGCCTGATGGATAACGTCGTGACCCGTCACCTACGCCACGCCCCCCTGCTGCAGTGGTCGGCCGCCGGCAACGTCATCCGGCGTTCGCATTTTTACGACAGCGACGGCCAATGGCATGCCGGCTGGACTCATGAGAACCTGTTGGAGGACATATCGATCCAGTCCGGCTGGGACAATGGCTCATATGGCTACGGACTGTATTCTTCCAGCCCTGAAGCCGGTTTGCACGGCCCGACTGGGCCACGCAATGTAGTGTATAACAGCGATATCAGCGCCCCCTCCATTGGCCTCTGGATGGGTGGAATGAACGAGAACTTCATCATTGCCTACAACCGCTTTGTGAACGGCTGGGGCCCCGCAATCTACGCCAAACACGCGAGCTTCAATCACATCATCCGCGGCAATCTGTTTGTCAGCCTTGATCCCGACCCGGCAGTGCTCTACTTCGCTGGTATGAAGAGTGTCAAGTTGAGAAGGATTAAATTTTGTTTTTAGTTCATCTGCTCCTTATTGTTGCCCCGAGTCGGGGGGTGCGGGG
>JBJHBN010000522.1:0-2749 GCA_050485505.1 Opitutales bacterium
TTGAAGATCTGTCCTACGCGAGAATGCGGCCCCCTGCCGATGACCTCGCCGCGGTCTTAACCGAAGCCTACGAGACCGAAGTGACAGAGACGGAAGTCGAAACACTATTGAACCGCTTCCGCAATCGCGACCGGACGGCCAGTTTCAATCCGATCCGAACCTTCGAGAACTTATGGGGTGACCGTGTGGAATCTGATGTCATCGAAACTGCGATGCCGACATTCTTCCGCAAGTTGGTAGAAATTGAGCCGGAATTGCTACTCGAAAACCCCCGTTTGGATGTGCCTCTGCGCGAGGCGCTACGGGTGGTTAGTGATTGGATCGACCTCCGCGATATCGCGCTTGTTGAGGTGCCCCTGGCTTTGAAAGAATCCGGCCAAAAGCCCGCGGACGATTGAGCTAGACAAAATCCCCTCTTAACTGCGGGGATGAAACTGCTGATGCGCCTTTAGGATCCGCTCCTGCTCCACTTTGGTATAGATCTGTGTCGTGCCGATGTCGGCGTGGCCAAGCATTTCCTGTATGGCTCTCAAGTCGGCTCCACCACTCAACAAATGGGTGGCGAAAGAGTGCCTTAAAAGGTGGGGTTTCACCGGTTTGCGGATTCCTGCCTGAGCCGCGTATTTTTGAATCCAGTGCCAGATGGTTTTGCGCGACAGCGCCTGTCCGCGATTGCTGAGGAATAGTTCACTGCCGGTATCCGGCTTCACAAACTGCGGGCGGCCCTGAACCCGGTATTGCTGAATAGCGCGGATGGCTCTCTCCCCAACGGGTGCCAACCGATCCTTGTCACGCTTACCTCGATAAACCCGCACCACTCCATTTTCCAGATCCACATCCTGCAAATTGAGCGCACAAAGCTCGGAGACGCGCAGACCCGAGCTGTAGAGCAACTCCATAAAAGCTCGGTCCCTCAAGCCTTGAGCACTCAGACGGCTCGGCGTGTCGAGTAGTTTCTCAACTTCCTGTGGAGTCAGCGTGTCTGGAATTGGCCGAATCAATTTTGGCAGGGTCAAGCGGTCACAGAAATCCTTCTCAATCCGACCTTCCCTGGTCAGGCGCTGCCCCAGCAACTTCAATGCGCTCAGCTTCCGGGCCAGCGAAGCAGGTGCATAGTCGTCGCCGGAAAGCGACTGCACCCAGGCTGAGACATGTGATGAGTCGACTGTCCGCCAATCCGATATCTGCTGCCGGGCGCACAGGTGCTCTGCGAATTGCAGCAAATCCCTGGTGTAATTCTCAACCGTATGGGCCGAAGCTCCCTGCTCCAATTCGAGGAAGACTGCTACATCCTCCAAGCCATCGGCCAAGCCCACCGGCAGGGCATTCAGCCTTCGGGTCAAACCAGATTCTGATCGCTTGGATGGAGGTCGCATCAATACCTTTGACTATGCGCTAATCGCCGCACTGGTGACAAACCGGAATTAACTGAAACGTAAAAAACCCGATGCCAGGGTTGACAGACCGCACAAGCAGCGCCTATTTAAAACTGGATTGCGCGTTTTCCGTTACGCGAGCACCGGTTTTCTAAAATAAACTGCCAGCAGGCAGAGCCGCTGTTCCCATGGCCACACGGAATCCCCCACACGTATTTATCCAGTCTATCTATTATGGAATCTGAGAACGCGCCCCAATCGGACCTGGTTGAGGGCATTTTTGAACCGCAGAGCAACAAATCCGGCGCTCTGCTCAATCCAGCACACAACGGTAAGGATCGCCCCTCGGATCCTTTCGTTCCGCGTGAACTGGTTCGCCGCTTCAAGCTGCGCCGTGGTCAATGGATCACTGCCCACGCTCAAGGCGATGGCAGACATCCCAATCCGAAGGTCCGTTTCATCGAAGCCATTGATGGATTAAAGGTGGACGAGCGCAAACGACAGCTCAACTTCGAGCAACTCACGACGATTGCTCCCGACCAGTGGCTTAAGCTTGAGCAGGACGGATCCGGCAACATGACCTGCCGGGTGATCGATATTTTCTGTCCTATTGGCAAGGGGCAGCGCGGTTTGATTGTGGCCCCGCCCCGGACTGGCAAAACAACCCTTTTGACTGACATTGCGAAAGGTGTGCACGTCAACCACCCCGACTGCGAAGTCGTAATGGTGCTGGTCGACGAACGCCCAGAAGAAGTCACCGACATCAAACGCAGTGTTCCTGGCAAGGTTTTTGCCTCCTCCAACGACGAAGACATTCCCAATCACTTGAAGGTGGCCGAAATGGCCATCGAATACGCCAAGCGTCAGGTCGAAGCGGGTCGCGACGTTGTTCTGTTGATGGATTCATTGACTCGCCTGTCGCGGGCTTACAACTCCTCTCGCGGGGGTAGTGGCCGAACCATGACAGGTGGACTCGACATCCGTGCCTTGGAAAAGCCGCGTCAGCTTTTCTCCTCCGCACGCAATACCGAGGAGGCCGGCAGCCTGACGATTATCGCCTCGGCGTTGATCGAAACCGGCAGTCGGATGGACGACCTGATATTTCAGGAATTCAAAGGAACCGGGAATATGGAAATGGTGCTCGACCGCAAATGCGCTGAGTTGCGCATTTGGCCAGCCATTAATATTTCCGCTTCCGGCACCCGTCGCGAAGAGCTTCTGCTGGAAGCTACACGCCTTAAAAAATGCCACTTCTTTCGGCGCGCCCTGGCCTCGATGAAAATCGAAGACGCTGCGGAAACCGCAATTGAACGCCTTGGCAAGACCACAACTAACGAGCAATTTTTCAAATTGATCACAATTTGACCCTGATC
>JBJHBN010000523.1:0-2737 GCA_050485505.1 Opitutales bacterium
ATGTAGATGATGCCATACTGGGCGACCTCGTCGTTCTGGCCAGCTGCCTTGTAGAGGTCGCGCACCAATTCTTCGACATCCGTGCCCACGTAGCCCGTTTCCGAGAACTTGGTCGCATCCGCCTTGACAAAGGGCACTCCGATCAGCTTGGCAATCGTGCGCATCAGGTAGGTTTTGCCCACACCGGTTGGCCCCAGCAGCAGAATATTCTGCTTGTGGTACTCCTGCTCAGCCAGCTTTGGCTTCTCCAGGCACTGGCGCACGTGGTTGTAGTGATCGCAAATGGCCACTGAAAGCACCTTTTTTGCCTCCTGTTGCTGGATGACAAAGCGATCCAGATAGTCGCGGATCTCCCGCGGCTTCAGATTAAAATTGCGGATGCGCTCAAGCGCCTCGGCCGAATCGTCCGGGGCTTCGGCGCCGCGACTGTCGTCCCCATGGCCCTGCTCGGAAAAGCCCATTGGGCCCGTCGGCATGCCGGCAGGAAATTGCACCTTGCCCGACTTCAGGGCTTCCTGGAGCTTTTCCTGGAGTTCTTCGAATGGATTACGTGGTCCGTCTTTACTCATTGCTAATGAAAAATTTCTGGCTTGCTTGACACTGTGGGTGGCTAAAGCTACCACCTCTTAACATAGATACCCTAACAAACGACGATAGAGGTTTTCATCATGTCCGCAAATTTAACCAAACGAGATATTGTCCTGAGCGTCCACCAGAAACTCGAGGATAAGGAGAATCCGCAGGCTGACGGCAGCGAGTGGAAGGTTCCACAGAAGACCATCCGCGATGTTGTGCAGCTAACGCTGGACACGATTGCCGACTCGTTGGCGAAGGGCCAGAATGTCGAGTTGCGAAATTTTGGCGTCTTCGAAGTGCAGGTACGCAAGTCCCGCGTGGGGCGCAATCCGAACAAGCCCGAAAAAGATGTGGTCATTCCGCGGCGTGCGGTGATCAAGTTCAAGGCAGGCAAGGAGCTCAAAGGGCACCTGCAGGACTTGGATCTGGACCACATTGACTGAGCCATTTTTGCCCTATGGCTGGATTTGAATGCCTTCCGGGCTTTCGGGATTTCTATCCGGAAGCCTGTGCTCAACGGAATTTTCTATTTCGGGTGTGGACTTTGGCCGCGCGTCGCTTCGGATTCCAGGAATACGACATTCCGACGCTGGAACCACTAGAGCTGCTGACGGAAAAGAGCGGCCCGGAAATTGTCGAGCAGTTGTTCCATTTCACCGACAAGGGTGGCCGTGAGGTGGCTCTGCGTCCCGAGTTGACGCCTTCTCTGGCGCGCATGGTCGGGAGTCAGGCGAACTCTCTCAAGCGTCCGATCAAGTGGTTTAATATCGCCGAGAACTTCCGCTACGAAAAGCCGCAAAAGGGTCGCCTGCGTTCGCACTACCAATTTAATGCCGATGTCTTTGGCGAGCCGGGGGAGGGTGCCGACAGCGAAATCATTGCTCTCTGCATTGAGGCCATCCTCGCCACCGGGCTTGGTGCAAGCGACTTCCGTCTGCGCCTGAGCGACCGTAGCCTGTGGATCGACTTTCTCGCCGCTTTGGGTCACGAAGGGGATGCCGCGCTCGGCATTCTCGGAGTGATCGACAAAATGGAGCGCCTGCCGCAGGAGGCGGTTCTGGAAAAGCTGGAGCCTTGGTTTGGCGATGCCAGAGAGGACTTCCTGGCCCAGGTGAAAACCTTGGTTTCAATCCGCGATCTGGAAGGTCTCAAGCGCTTTTTCTCGTCCATCGCCACCGATCAGGCGCTCAAGGAGCGCCTGCAGGACCGTCTGGACTCCTGGGAGCGGTTGTTGGCCGATCTCGATGCTTTGGGTGTCTCACCCTGGGTGTGCATCGATCTGGGCATTGTGCGTGGCTTGGCCTATTACACGGGCTATGTTTTTGAAGTCTTTGCAATCGACGGCGATGGCAATTACGTTGGCCGCGCACTTGCCGGTGGTGGACGCTACGACCACCTCGTCGGCCGCCTCGGTTTCCCGGAAATGCCGGCGGTTGGCTTCGGTATGGGCGACGTTATGCTCGGGCAGTTGCTGCAGGATCGTGGCAAGATGCCACCCCTGATCGACGCCCCGGATTGTTTTCTGATCATTGGCGGCCCGGCCGAACGCAGTGCGGCCCTGAAAGCGGCGGGTCTTCTGCGCGGAGCGGGCTACCGGGTGGAGTATCCCCTGAAGCCGGTTGGTTTCGGCAAGCAGTTCAAGCTCGCCGGGCAAAGCGGCGCTCGGCTTGCGTTGATTTTCGGTGAAGAGGAGCTTGCCTCCGCAACTGCCAAACTGCGCAACCTGCAGAGCGGGGAGGAGCAGTCGGTACCCATGGACCGCATTCTGGAAGCGGTCGCCGAGCTTTGAGTTGTGGAAAATCGATATTTTGAGGATAAAAAGAGTATGAGTCGGATACAAAAAGCGTTTCAGAATGCCCGTGAAGAAGGTCGTGCCCGATTTGTCGCCTACATTTGTGCCGGCGATCCCGATTACGAAACCAGCCTTGAAGTTGCCCGCACTCTGATTGAGTCCGGTACCGAGGTGCTTGAGCTGGGTGTTCCCTTTTCCGACCCTCTGGCCGACGGCCTGACCAATCAGTTGGCGGCCGACCGTGCCTTGAAGTCCGGCATGACCCAGGAAAAGGTTTTTCAGCTCGTTCGCGACATCCGCAAGTTCTCGGACGTACCGATCATTTTCTACACTTACTACAATTTGATCTATTTCCATGGCGTGGAGAAC
>JBJHBN010000524.1:0-2735 GCA_050485505.1 Opitutales bacterium
GCAAGTGCCTGCGGACAATTTCGGTCAAGTTCTTTAAACCCCGCTCGGCAGTATCCTTGTCCAGAGCCTCGACCAGCAAGCGAACACGCGGCTCTGTTCCGGAATAACGCAGCAGACTGCGAGCACCCTCGCCCAATCCTGCATTGAACACTTCCAAATCCTCCTGTAACGAGGACATTTCTTGAAGCGCGGGCTTCCCGGAAACTTTCAGATTAACCTTCGCCTGAGGAGCAGGCTGATAGACGGTTCTTAGTTCAGACAAAGGTTGTCCTGTTTCAACAATGATTTTCAGGACCTCCAAAGCAGCCAGCAAACCATCCCCTGTGGGTAAGGCATCGCGAAGAATAAAGTGTCCACTGGATTCTCCACCAAAATTGCAATCCTCTTCGACCATCTTGAAGAAAACATTGCGGTCTCCAACATCGCTGCGCAGCACCTTCCCTCCAGCGTTCCGCACCGCAGTGACCAAACCTGCATTACTCATCACTGTGGTCACGAGTGTGCGATTTCGCAGACGCTTGGTCTGGAGCCAATGGCAGGCAATGACAGCCATCAAAGCATCCCCGTCGACCACCTTGCCGCATTCATCGACAAATATCACCCTGTCGCCGTCGCCATCGTGAGCGATTGCGATGTCCACAGGCAGATCTCGCACCCGAGGGGCCAGTAGGTCGACATACTCACTGCCAACCTCTGCATTTATGTTGTGACCGCTGGGATCATTACCCCGGCAAATCAATTGAGCCCCGAGCTCGGCAAGGACTTCCGGCGTGGTGAAACTTGCAGCACCGTTCGCGGTGTCCAGAAGGATACGCCGCCCCACAAGTAAGTTGGGAGTGACGTCACGCCGGATCCGCTCCAGATAGTGGCGGCGGGCATCGTAAAGCATTATGGGCGGCGGCACTATCGAGGAAGAACGACGTTTGGGAACTGCATCGATCAAGTCCTCAATAGTCTGCTCATCCTCATCCCTCAGCTTAACGCCCCCGGGGGCAAACAGCTTGATGCCATTATCGCTTGCCGGATTGTGCGAAGCCGTAATAACCACTCCGAGATCAAGGTCCAGATCCGAGACAGCCAGAGCAATTCCCGGAGTCGGAACAATCCCACCGTCAAAAACCTTGATGCCCTCGGAATGCAGACCTTCGGTAAGGACATAGAGTAAGCGCCCGCCGCTGGCACGAGTGTCTCGACCAATTACAACATGTGGAGCGGCTCCCTTTTGATGACGCGCTTTCAGCCAGCACCCCAAAGCCGCGCCCACACGCCAGACAAAGGACTCCTGCAACAAGGGCCCATCCACACGGTCGCGAATCCCATCGGTCCCAAAATACTTCATAGTGACGCTTCCTGGTAGAAGGCACGGGCCCGACGGACCCAGTCCCGCACCGCACCGCCGAGCAGCAATTCACGAGCCATGGGAAGGCCGGACTCGAGACTATCCGCTTTTTCTGCAACCCAAAGGGCTGCCGCAGCGTTCAGAACAATGGTATCCACAAGGCCGGATCGCCCCCTTCCCTCGAGAATGTCTTGGAAAAGCTGCCAGTTGGCTTCAGCTTCGGCACCTCGCAACTGGTCCGGATTGGCGCGGATAAAACCCAAACTCTCAGGAGTTTTGGTCTGCCGAACATCCGCCAGATCCCCCATGCCGGCCAAATGATTAACGCCAGCGGTTGTCAGCTCATCCATTCGCCGACCATCGCTCAGCTCGGAATAAACCGTCAGGCCCCTTGCCAGTCCAAGCTCCGTCAAGCTTGCGGCCAAGGGTTCAAGCCATTCCAGGCTGGAAACACCAAGCAATTGCGCACGCGGTGCAGCCGGATTGATCAAAGGTCCGAGAATATTGAAAACACTGCGTTTCCCCTCGGCTGCAAGTGCCTTGCGTACCGGCATTATATTCTTGAATGCAGGGTGAAATGCCGGTGCAAAAAAGAAGCAGAAATTCAGCGTTTCAAGTGATTTACGTAAACGGTCAGGATCGGATTCAATACTAATTCCAGCCATTCCCAAAAAATCTGCCGCACCACTTTGTGAAGTGATAGCACGATTACCGTGTTTCAAAACCGGCACCCCTGCAGCCGCGACAACAAAAGCTGTTACCGAAGAAATATTGTATCCCCCAGAACCACTCCCGCCAGTGCCCACAATGTCAATTCCCCGCGCAGCCCAATCCTCCAAGCCCGGATTCAGTGCCAGCGATCGAAAAACCCGGGCAAAAGCAGAAACCTCCTGAACGGTTTCACCCTTGTCTCCAAGAGCGATAAGAAACTCTCTTTTAGCCTCATCATCAACAACCTCTTCTGCCAGCAGTCGCGCAGCCAGCTCCGCCCCCTCCTGACTCAGCGATTCACCGGATTGCAACTGCTCTATCAATGGTTCCAAGGCTTTCATAGCCCAAATAAACACAAGCTCCATCACTGAGATTCAAGCAAAATAAACCAGCCAGCGCCCACAAACATCATCAAAACATCCTCTAAAACGCCTCCGGCAGGATCAACTCCTACCGGTTGGTGCCAGGCACGCTATTTTCAGGTATCCACGGATCCGCCTTCTCCCCGTTTCCTTGGTGCCAGGCACCCTGTTTTTCCGACTTCCCTTCAATAAGAGCAAACCTTGAAAAGATTAGCTTTGACATTCGGGAACCGTCAGGTGAACGTTTGCGCATGCGAATGCCCCGCATCAAGTGTCCGGGCCAGGAAATGGCCTACCATTGCACCTCCCGGCTGGTCGATGGC
>JBJHBN010000525.1:0-2722 GCA_050485505.1 Opitutales bacterium
GTCGACAACCGGTGCAGGCTCCGAAGGAGCCTTGACCAAGGGGCCTTTCAATGCTTTATTGCCCATTACCGACCTGAACAATTCTTTCGTGTCCTTTATTGTGACTGGAACCCGTCCGTTTGTGACGGCTGCGGGCAATGTTGGGCCGAATTTCCGGGTTGATCACGACATCAGCCTGTTGATACCGGAAATATGGTGCCGTATGCGGCCGCACGAGCGGAATCCGGATTGGTTGATCGAGAACGGTTTCCTCGAGACCGTGCCAGAGATCGAGTTTAACGGCAAGCCAGTGGGTACCCACATCTTGGGATACCGAATAAACGAGTCGTTTGTAACTCACTTTTTAGGGCGGATATTCACTAATCCGGAACTACTCTTTGCCGAGGATATGCTTAAACCCGAGCGGCAAGACGAGGCGGTATTTGCCGATGGCATGGACAATATTTGGACCACCCATAGGGTTGTCGCGGAAAACTATTTCAAAGACGGTAGTATCGATATAGCCTGTCCACCGTTGAAGGCCTTGTTGCACATTATGGCTCACGGCGACTGGGAAGGCATGACTTTGAAGTCCAAAGAATTCCGTCAGTTGTTTGATCGCGAGTCGGTGTTGAAAAG
The DNA here is from genome assembly GCA_050485505.1 of Opitutales bacterium. Taxonomy (GTDB): domain Bacteria; phylum Verrucomicrobiota; class Verrucomicrobiia; order Opitutales; family Oceanipulchritudinaceae; genus JAFIGG01. The sequence goes on from JBJHBN010000525.1 coordinate 619, forward strand.
TGACTGGTACCATGCCCGTTTGAAATCCTTGCAGGCCAGCGGACATAATTATTGGAAGAGTCGGCTTGAGGATACCGAAAGAGACAGTGCTGGGCGCAAACAGATTGAAGAGCGCCTGAAGCGGGTCGACAGCCCTGAGTTTCTTAAGGAAGTTTACGGAACCATCGGCAGGGATCCTGGAATTCCGCTGCCGGGTTGACGAAGCGCATGCTTTTATTCTGCAACCACAATCCTTTTGATGATTCCCAAATATGAGTGCTGAATGGCTAACCGGACTGCTGGTCCTTCAAGACCGCGATTTAAAATGCGAGAATTTTCGCAAACAGCTGGAGGCTGTGCCCTATGAGATCAGCAAGGAGGAACAGGCGATCGCTCAGGAGCGGGACAAGCTCGAAGCGGCCAAAATGGAATTGAAGGAATTGGTGGTTCAGCGTGAGGCTGCTGAAGGGGAGATCGAATCTCTTGAGGCCGCTGTTGTCCGCTACAAGACCCAGCAGATGCAGGTTAAAAAGAATGAAGAGTATACGGCGCTCCAGCACGAGATCGACAACCACAAGGAAAAAGTTGGTGAGCAGGAGGATGTGGTACTGGGCCTGATGGATGCCATCGAGGCCAAGGAGGCTGAGAATAAGGTTCTGGAATCCGAAGGCAGCGAGCGCATTGCCGTGATGGAAGCTCACATTCAGCGCCTGCGATTGAGTGAAGACAGCTATCGAAAGGATCTTGAGGAAGCCGGGCAGGCGTTGGAGGAGGCACGGGCTGGTATCGATGAAGAGGTGGCAAAGGCCTACGCATTTGTGAAGACCCAGGTCAAGCGCGGTCCCTATGTTGTGGAATTGGAGGGCGGAAACCGCTGTTCCGGTTGTCATCTTAAAGTCTCCGGCGAAGTCGAAGCGACTGCCCGACGAGGCAAGGAGCGCGTGCGTTGTGACAACTGCGGACGCATGGTCTTTTTTATTCGCTGATGCATGCGCATTTATCTCTCGCCGCCAGAAGTTTCTGCAGCCGACATCGAAGCGGTGACCGCCGCTATTCGTTCCGGTTGGATCGCGCCTGCCGGGCCTGCATTGGCAAGCTTTGAAGGGAGGGTAAGTGCGCTTTGTGGACGTCGGTATGCCGTCGCCTTAAGCAGCGGCACAGCTGCAATACATTTGGCATTGAAGGCTGCGAGCGTGTGTCCGGGCGACTTGGTTATCCTGCCCACCATGAGCTTTGCCGCTCCTGCCTTTGCGGTCCGCTACTGTGGGGCAGAGCCTTTCTGGATCGATGTCGATCCGGGGAATTGGCAATTGGATCCTTCATTGCTGTCTTTGGCCATCGACGAATTGCGGCAGCAGGACCGCCGGATCGGCGCGGTGGTGGGAGTGGACCTATATGGGCAATGCGGTGACTGGGCAGCTGTATCCAGGATCTGTGCAGAAACAGGAATCCCCTTTATCGAGGACGCTGCTGAGGCTTTGGGGGCAGGAACCTGTTTGGATGATGGCTCCATTCGTCCTGCTGGAAGCTGGGGCCAATCGGGTATCTTTTCTTTCAACGGTAACAAGATCCTGACCACCAGCGGTGGGGGTATGTGGGTTGGTGATGATGAGCGGCTCGCGGCCCAGGTGCGGAAATGGGCTTCGCAGTCCCGCGAACCCGTGGTGCACTACGAGCACCATGAGCTTGGGTACAACTATCGACTGAGTAATTTGCTGGCGGCCCTGGGTTGCTCGCAGCTGGAGTCTTTGCGGGACCGCATTGATCGCCGCAAATCGATCTTCAGGCGCTATGAGGCCGCATTTGAAGATATTGACGGGATTTCCCTGATGCCGGTGCCTGCTTCCAGTCGGCCCAACTATTGGTTGACTTGCCTCACTGTTGATTCCAAGCGGTCTGGTGTTTCAGCGAATGAGATTCAGATGTCGCTCTACTCGGCGGAGATTGAATCTCGTCCGCTTTGGAAGCCTTTGCACCGCCAGACCGTTTTTTCCGGAACGGACAATCGTTTAACTGGGGTTGCCGACCAATTGTTTGAAGCGGGTCTCTGTTTGCCTTCCGGAGCAAGTTTGACCCCCTCTCAGCAAGAGGAGATTATCGACCGGATACTGGCACTTTTGTGAGT
>JBJHBN010000526.1:0-2722 GCA_050485505.1 Opitutales bacterium
AAGTCTTTCTTCAGTTCAATGAAGAAATAGGCTCCGAGGCCGACACACAGTGTCAGCAGCAAGCAGCTGACTGCCAGGATCCAGTTCCAGCGTTGCTGTTGGTATATTTTGTTTTTGTGAACAGGAGAGGACTCGTCAGGGGGCATGCTTAAAATTAAAAAGCAGGCAAAGTTTCTGTCAAAGTATAATGTGCAGCGATGGCGCCCCCCCCCCCGCTGAAGCGAGGGGGTTACGTAGGGAAGCGGAGGATAAGGCAGTGCGTGGGCGTTGACTGCTTAGAACCGAAATTCCTGGCTGACTTCTGCTTGCAGGGTGTCTGGCATCAATTCGAGGAATTGATTGCGCACGGTAATACGGTGGCTGCCGGACTGAAGAGGAGTGGAGGGGTCAAGGATCAGGGTGATTTGATCAGGTTCGTTTTCGGGTTCGAGTTCGATGGAGGTGATGCGGTTGTTGCCTGAAAAGCGGTAATTGTTTGGATTGCCGGCAGGGTTGGGCATCAGGCCATCGAGGAAACTGAGAGTGACGCGTTGGCCATCGCTCGAAACCTGTACGTTGCTGATGACCAGATCGTTGGCCATCGGCAAGGACATTCCGGGTACTGAAAACCGTGGTGAGCGGTGTTCGCCGTCGATGCGGTTGCCAATGATGTCTTCGACGGCTTCAACGATCAATCGGTGCACTGCGGTTGGCATTAATGGCTCAGAGAGGGTGAGCACGTATTGTGCGGGGTCGCCGGTTGGTTCGACTTCTTCAATAGTCGCGTCAGAATCTTCCAGGGTGTAGGCGAGGGGATTCAAGGCGGATTCTTCGCGCACAGGTTTATCAAAGGTGACCTGGAGAAGGTCGAGTCCGGCATTTTCACTCATGCGCACCGTGCGTACCTGTGGGGCGCGCGTGTCCATCTGGCCTCTGAACTGAAATTCGATCGGGTCACTCTCTTCAAGTGTGTTGGGTGGATCGGCCTGGTCGCGGATGTTGGATACGATCAGTTGATACTGTACTCCGTTGGCCATCGGTGCGGTTATGAGGTCCACTGTGCGGTCGTCGGGGAGCAGGCGGACGGCTTCGATCTCCAGAGCACTTACGGTCTCCGGGTCGTCTGCGGGGTGCTGCAGAATCTGATAGTTGCCTGGAGATTCGGCGCGGGCTCGCTGGATGGTTTTGTTGAAGAAGACCCGGACGGTGACCTGGTTGCTCTCCGCGGCTACGCGCTCAATACTTGGAGGAATGGTGTCGACGTATTCAAAAAGCAGTGACGTGCCTTCGGCGATTTCGTTCCGTTCACGCGATGCATCACGAATATTGCGGACTTCGAGCGTGTATTCCCTGCGGTGATCGAAGCGTTCTTCGGTTTCCACCCGAACGGTTTGGGCGTCTTCCAATAAATTCGCAGAGCGTGTCGTGAAGCCCGGAATACGGAAGGCATTTGGGTTGTTGGCGGAACCAGCGTCGAGTTTCTTGCTGAAGCGAATTACCAATCCGCGGGGATTCTCCGGGTGAGCCGAAATGTGCTCGATCTCTGGCGGTATGGTGTCCCTGAATACAAAGTTCCGGTCCACCGGGCCCTCGAAAACATTTCGGGCACGGGAACGGTCGGTGACATTGCGCACGTTCAGTGTGTAGTTGCGCTCTTCAAGCGGCTCGACTCTCAGTTGCACAATACTGGAATTGTCAGGAGCTATTCTAGACTCCAGAATATCGAGAAAATGGCCGCGTTCGTGGCGGATGCGGAATGGCAGGCTGCCGTCCTCGGCAGGCTGCAGGGAATTTGCGTGAATTGCTTCGGAAAAGACCACGTCGACCCATTCGGGGTCATCGACCGCTCGAATTTCCACCAGCTCCGGAGGCCTGCGGTCGCCCATGAGGATAAAGGCAACGACCACAGCAACCAGCGCAGCTGCGGCGAGCCCTGCATAGAGCGGTTTGTTTGCGGGTTTTTTCGCCTTGGAGCCAAGTTTGTCGAGTACGGTATCCGGCATCATCGTTGTCCCATCCTCAGCTTCAAATCTGGGTGGAATGTCGAGACGTTGGTCGGCCCCTGGATAAAGGCAGTCGGATTCTGCTTCCTTGCCGTCCAGAACGATGAAAAAGCGGTCCTTGTGCAGGAGGTAGCGTTCGGGATGGCGGCTGGGGTCAGGAAGCTGGAAGGAGGTGATCAGTGACTTTTCGTAGTCGCTGGCCGGACTGTCTGGGAGGGCGCGGGTGTAGAAAGCTTCGACGGCTTTCTGGAAGGCCTGCATGTTGGTGGCCGGCAGGCGTTTGGCCGGGTTGCATTCCCCTGCAGGCAGTTTGCGGCCTGCGACTAAGTAGCCGTCAATGGATCCGGAAGCACCGGTTGTGGCCGATGCGAGGAAGGGGGCCAGTGGCAATTGTTTATCCCGAATCAGTTGCAGCGCGGAGTCCTGTTGCTGACGCCAGCTCGCTTTGCGCGCACGCAGTTTTTCGAGAACACCTGGCGCACCACCGTTGCCGCGCAGCGGCAGGGAGCTGTTCTGGCGGAATTCGCAGCCCCAAAGGATCAGCAGACGGCGATCGTCGACCGGTCCATAGAGCCAGTAAGCGTCCGGTTCGAGGTCCGGATCGGGTAGCCGAAAGTGATTGCGCAGGCGTTGTTCGTGGTCGCTGATTCGCTCGGTCTCGGCCTTGTCGAGAAAGGCATCGACCGCTTTTTCAAAGGCATCCAGTTGCGGCCCCGGGACAAAACTGGCCTGCTCAAGGG
>JBJHBN010000527.1:0-2716 GCA_050485505.1 Opitutales bacterium
ACTTTAAGCGATCGATTTGGGGGAAGCGACTACCGGGTTATCAGGTGGAAATGATACCAAGCGCCAGTTGGCTGCGAACCAAATGGCTGGAGCGATTGGTAAAAGCAGGAGTATCTGGTGTGCTGATTATCTGTGACGGCCGTGAGGACATGGCCCATGCCCGGGACGGCAACCGGTGGCTAGCCGAACGCCTGACCGGCCAGCGCGACCCGGTATTTCGTCCAGCCCGCGCAGGAGGACCGGGAAACTTCAAATGCGTGGATTATATTCCCGGCCAAGCTGAGAAGATACAAGAAATCGCCCGCTGTTTCCGCGAACAGGAAAGCCCGAACACCTCCCCGGTAAATGAAAGACCCATACGGAAATGGACGGCTGTATTGGCAACCTGCGTTATCCTGATGCTAGCAGCCATTGGCCCAAGTCATCTGACAGTTTCAAACCCCGCCGACCCATCTCCCCAGCTGGTGTTTTCGTTCCGTGCCTTTGGCGAGTTGCTCAATGAAGAGGAAGAACAGGCCTTCGACCCAAACCGACCCGTTCACATGCAAGGACGTTCCACCGCCAAGCCCGAGCGTCAGCCAGTGACCGTGCGGGTGACCGTGGACGGTATTACTCAAGAACAAAGCTACCGCGCCCGAGGCATTTCCCGCGACGGCCCCGCAATCGACGAGCTACGCTGGCCCCTCAGCATCGGCGACCGCAACGTCGAGATCGAACTCATTAAAGGTCCCGAAAGCAGACAGTATTGGAGCGGAGTCATTGAAGCCGAATCCCGGCGTCTCCATGTGATCAGCTACGAACCAGCCACCGGTTTCAGAGTCGAGTAACCCCTGACTTCAGTCAGGGGAACAGCGTAAATGGACGATCGAGGGCGTCCCTCCTTGCCCTAGGTTCTGTGGTCTGTGAGGCGGTGAGATTGTACAGGGTGGGTGGAGTATTGGATCGATGGATGGGTGGAATGTTGATCCCGGGCGTTTGAGGGCAAACAGTCTGGAGGGCTTTTGGTTCTTAGTTGTTGGTTCTTGGTTCTTAGTTGTTGGTTCTTTGTTCTTGGTTGTTGGAATGAGGGGATAGGATTGGTGGAGTGAAGGAGTAATGGATGCATGGGTTGGAGCCCGGCCTTTCAGGCCGAACAGCTGGGCTCTGGTACAGAGGCTTGAGTCGCGGCATGGGAATTGGACAGGATCAACAGGATTGGGAGACGGATGCCCGGGGATTCTGTGGACGGGATTCTGTGGGCTGTGAGGCGGTTGGTGGAATCAGGCCCTTTGAGGGATTGGAGGGCCTCGCTCCATCGGGGCTGCAGGTTCTTTGTTGTTAGTTCCTTGTTCTTGGATGCCGCATCCTGACTGCTCTTTCTCGAAATCCCGGGCAATGGTGGTGTGCTGTTGGTTACGGCTTTTACGGCTGCATCACTCTTCTCTGTAGGCGTGGATCTTTAAATGAATGTGGAAATGGTCATTTACGACGTGCTGGCCAAGATAGTGGAAGAATTTTCCTGATCCGTAGAGGCTGCCAAACTCGGTGCGGTCGATTTCCATTTGGGCTTGGGCAGCGAGTTTTGACCCGTCGCTGGAGGAAGCCAGGACCACTGGGATTCGAATTGACCTCTGGATTCCCCGAAGGCTGATGTTGCCGGTGATTTCGTAATTGGGCGTGCCATCTGAGGCGCCGGGAATCGGGTATGCTGCGGTGGATTCGAATCGAGCCACAGGATGGTTATCAACGTCGAAAAAATCAGCGTGCATGAGGTGGCGAACCAGCACATTGCACGTCGATTCATCAGCGATGTCGTCGCAAACGATGCTGCGCATATCGATTTCGAAGTTTGCGGCAGTGAGTTTGGAACCCCTCATCTCGATACGGCCCTCAGCGAACCGAAGTGTGCCGTGGTGGTGATTGAACAGATTGCGCCCGGTCCAGCGGATCTGGCTGGCCTCGACATCCAGGCTGTAAATGCCGTCATTGATGGCCGTGGGCGATTCCCCGGTTCCGTCAAGCTGCAAGCCTGCCGAGCTCCAGGATTTCAGTCCACCAGCGAAGATCTGCACATCCCTGTAGCCGGCTGTTGAGAGCCGTTCGCCAGCCTCTTTGGCCTCAAGCCCGCCTTCTCCGGCTCCGTAGACGACGACGTTTGTGGACAGGTCCGGGACAAGTGAGCGGACCTTGTCGGTAAAGGAAATTTCGTAGACGCATGCATTCACAGACCCCGGAATCCGGCGTGCCTCGAAGACCTCAGGAGGCAGCACGTGTAGTAAAACCGGAGGCCGTGAAGAGGAAAGAAGTGAATTCAGGTCGTCAACATTCATAGTAAGCCGGATTGGAAGCTTGAGACTTATTTGGGCAAAAGGCGATTAAGAACTATTGTTTTTTCGGAAGAGAATGCATCATTGTTCCTGCATCGCTCTCCGCAGGCTTGCCTGCGGAGAGTGGCTGCAAGAATTGTCCTTAACCGCGTAATGCGGCGGCAGCGCCGTAGCTGTTGATCAGACACCTGTAATTGGGCAGGTGGTTCGAGAAAAGTGTGCCGAGGCCCTCAATATCGTTGCGCCAGTCCCGGTGCAGCTCACATGCCGCTCGGAACCAGGTCATGAGCTGTGCGCCGGCCGCTGACATACGGTTCCAGGCGGCATCCCGGGTGGTCTGGTTGAAGGTGCCTGAAGCGTCGGTAATTACGAATACCTCATACCCTTCCTCAAGCGCTGAGAGGGTAGGA
>JBJHBN010000528.1:0-2701 GCA_050485505.1 Opitutales bacterium
TCAGGTCCCTCCCGTCATGTTTAGCGAGGAGGAGGCCGCGGCGCTGTTTGTGAGCGCAGAGGTTGCTGAACAGATGGCCGACGAATCCCTCAGGCGTTCGCTCCGCACTGCGCTGCTGAAGATACGCTCGGTCCTGCCAAAGGAGCGGCAACGCTATTTGGAGGGCCTCAATTCCACTTTGAGCGTATCCTTGCGGCCGTATGCGCTTACGGAGACAACGGGAAATCTGCTGCATTTTCAGGACGCCGTGCTGCGGCGCCGCTGCGTGTCCCTATGTTATCAATCTTTTCGCAGCGATGAGAGTGAAAGAATTGTCGAACCGCTGGGGACTGTTTTTTACGCGAATCACTGGCACCTGATAGCGTTTTGCCGTTTGCGCAACGATTTCCGTGATTTTCGCTTGGACCGTGTTCTGCGCTATGAGGTTATGAATATCGAGTTCGAGGGGCACCGGGACTTTTCCATACACCGTTTTCTTCAGGAAGAGATGGATGCCTGTGACCTTTTGGCAGCCACGGTTCGGGTCGCACCTCAGTCCTGGGATCGCTTTAAAGCTGGACTCTTTGGCAGCCCGACCGAAGAGGAAATCGAAGCCGATGGGCGACTGCGGGTAGGCGTCCTTGTGCATTCACTCGAATGGTTCGGGCAATGGTTGCTCGGCTTTGGTTCCGATGTGGAAGTTCTGGAGCCTTCCGGTCTTCGGGCTGTGATGTACCACATGGCCAGTGAGCTGGTGGAGCGGTATCGAGATATTTCCAAATAAATTTTAACTCACTGACATAGGGTTGTCAGTGCCAGCTGGTATTCTGGCGTTCACTTGCTCGCAAAGGGCGAGAATGAACCCGAAAACTGAAAGAATATCCACATGAAAAAGAATGCACTGAATTGGTTTGAATTGTTTGTTGGCGACTTCGACCGCGCTAAAAAGTTCTACGAAACGATTCTCCAGCTGAAGCTGGTTGAAGGCGAAATGGAAGGCTGTAAAATGGCGATGTTTCCTGCCGACGAGAACGATGGCGTAGGAGGGGCCATTACGAAAATGGAGTGCGGCAAGCCGGGTGCTGGAGGCACGATCGTCTACCTCAATGTTGAGGGAGATCTGGACGGCGTTCTCGGCCGTATCCCCGAAGCGGGAGGGCAGGTCGTTCAAGCCCGCATGGCGATCCCACCGCACGGCTTCATCGGCATCTTTGAAGATTCCGAAGGCAATGTGGTGGGCCTGCACAGTATGACCTGATCGACCGGATATTGATACGCACCACTAGTGGTGTGACCAGAAAGTTTTTTCACTTTTGCCATGACGGATTGCCTGCGCCATCCAGGCGGCGAGGCCGATCATGGGCTGTAGCCCCTGTCGGCTCTCGCAAACGCAGATGGGCAGGCAATTCCGCATGGCCCGAAGGGTGAGGCGGCATGAACCCTTGTGCGGCGTTCGCTGAAGCCGTGAATGCCTACGGGCATGCTCGGCTTCAGCTGCCTTGCTCAAGGGAGCATGGCGCTCTCACAAAAGCGGAAACAACTTTCTGGTCACACCACTAGATAATTTGCATCGCTTCTGCCACAAGAATCGGTTTGAACCCTGCACATGCACTTTCGATCACTCCGCAACTGGTTCATTTCGGGTTTGTTGCTACTGACGCCAGTCGGCGTCACCCTGTTTCTGATAAACTTTCTGATTCAGGAAGTGGGCATTCCCATGCGCAAATGGTTTTTCTTCTTCATTCCTGAGGAATCCAGCCGCAATATTGTTGTTGAGTATGCGCTTTACCTCGCAGCCATTCTGATTGTAGCCATACTGATCACACTTCTGGGTTGGTTCTCTAAGTTGGTTCTGGGACGACTTATCGTGAATCTGCTTGAAAGCCTGGTGAACAATTTGCCGCTTGTCCGCAATGTTTACAACTCGGTCAAACAGATTCGCGATACCTTCATCGAGCAGAACAAGGCTGTTTTCCAGAAATCAGTGCTGGTGGAGTATCCGCGAGAAGGAGTCTGGGTACTCGGTTTTTTGACCGGAACCGGCAAGGGCGAACCACAGCACCGAACATCCAGTCCACTCGTTAACGTATTTATCCCAACTACACCCAATCCTACCAGCGGTTTTCTTTTGATGGTTCCAGAAGACGAGGTCATCGAACTAACTATGACTGTTGGGGAAGGCATGAAACTGGTTATCAGTGGCGGTGCGGTCGTCCCCCCTTGGGACGCTGAGAAGCATGAGTCCGTCTGAATGGCAGGGAGACGGCCTTATTCTGCGCAAGGATCCGCACGGCGAATCTTACCTGAAATTATTGATCCTATCGCCTGAATGGGGACTGATTAACGCGTTGCTGCGTTTTTCTGGTGGATCGTCAAAACGACGAAGTTCAGCCCTTGAGCCCGATCTTTTTGACGAGATCCACGCCCGCTTTGCACCGGCCCGAAGCCAGCAACTTGCGTTTGTTCAGGAATGGCAACTGATTCATCGCTTGACCGAATTGGGTTCAAGTTACCAACGACTCTTGTGGGCAGTCCGTCTCAGTCAGGCATTTGTTCCCAATCTTGCACACATTGAAGAAACCGAACGGACTTTCCGATTGCTGCGAAAATCCCTGCGGGCAATCGCGGAAAAAGAGCTGCCCGAGGCCAGTTATTGCAAAGCCCTGTTTTTGTTTGCCCGCGAGCAGGGCTATCCAGTTGTTGAAGGCTGGTTAAAGAATCT
>JBJHBN010000529.1:0-2701 GCA_050485505.1 Opitutales bacterium
CTGTCGCCCCGATGTATGGCTGCGACCTGTGCGCCGAAAAGACGCGGCCAATTCAATTGTGCCAGTGTTCGGCCGACGACAGGTGAAAGCTCGCGTACCTCAATGGCCTCCATGACCACTGAATCCAGATTCTGATCACTGACTTCGGAGGACTCCTGATTGAGGATTTCAATGGCTGCGGCAACTTGCTTGGCATCACCCATCAAGAGCAACTCATCTCCAGGATACAGGTGTGTCTGAGGCCCAGGATTGCTCACAGGAAAGCCTTGCCGTTCAACGCTGACAATAGTCGCACCGGTTCGCTTTCTCAGAGCCAGTTGGCTCAATGTCTGACCTGCACCTTTGAACCGGTCGGGGAGCTGAAATTCATGCAAGCTGATGCCCCAACCTTGACGGGCTTGTGCCCAGTGACGGGCACTGGTGCTCAATTCTTGTTTTTCACTCAGAGTCTCGTGCAGGGCGATTTCCATATCGCTGTGCCAGCGAATAAACCGGCGCCAACCGATCCACAGCGAGAAGACAATAACCAGAGCCAGAACCGCAAGCATCCATCCCCGAATGGTTTCATAGGGCAGGAAGTTGATCAGCCAGAAAAACAGCAACAGGCTTGTCAATAAACGAAAGACGAATATCAGGCCTTTTTGGACGGCAACGCGTCGACGCGTCTTGCGTGCGAACGATTCCGCTATAATCATCGAAACCGCATTAACGTTTCGCCAAAGGGCTACCAATGGAATGAGAATCAGCACTGATACAACAAACCAGTAATAAGGAAGAACAGGTATAAGCCAGTTGTGGCCAGCTTCCTGGGAGCTGTGCTCGACTGCATGATAAATCGGATTTGCGAAGACCAGCAGGGCGCTGATGAACAAGACCTGCACGATAACTTGGAGGATGCGAAAACGCAGCAGACGCCAGAGAACACTCGTTTGTTGCCGCTTGCCAAAGTCATTCCAGATTTTTCGATAGGCAGCGATACTCTCCATCCAGAACTGGGACCTCGGTCGACTGAACCAGTTCGCGATGCCTTCTGAGCGAGCCATCAGAACGGGAGCGATCAAACTGGTAAGCAACGAAACGCCAACCGCAATGACCTGGAAGCGCTCCGGGATCACTCCGGACGCAACTCCCATACCGGCGATGATGAATGAAAACTCACCGATAGGACTGACTGACAGGCCCGTCCGGATCGCTGTTCGGCTATCCTCACACAACAATAGCAGACTCACTGTTGCAAGAAGTGGACGCAAAATCAGACAGATCAAGGTTCCGAGCACTATCCAGTGCAAGGCGCTGGGTATCACCGTTATCTGGATCGACATTCCGATCGCGACAAAAAATACCGCAGCAAAAACGTCCTTCATGCCTGAAAAGGCACGCTCAACAAAAGGCAATTGCCGCGTTTCAGCGATAATCAGACCGCAAAGAAAGGCACCCAGTGCAAACGAATAACCAGCATAAACCGAGAGGATCGCCATCAGAAAGAGCAATCCGCCGATAAAAATCGCCTCCAATTCGTGGGAGTGGGTTTTGCTAATTTTGTGAAAGACCCGTGGGATGATCAGGAGACCGGCGATAAGGACTAAAATCACAAATCCACCAAGGAGTCCCAAACTCTTCAATACCTCAATGCCACCTGAACTGTCTGGTGCCTCATAGGCCACCAGCGAGCCAAGAAAAGTGATCAAGGCAATAGCGACAAAATCCTCCAGCAGCGTAATGCCCATCGCAAGGCGACCGGAGCGTTCGTGGGCCATGCTCATTTCCTGCAGAACCTTACCGATAATCGCGGAGCTGCTGACCATGAACAGGGCGGCAAAAAACAGCCCCTCAACTGCGGAAAATCCAGCCAGACCCGCTCCGGTCCGGATAACAGTCAGCAACAGAAATGCAATCAGGACCGTGGCGATGATCGCAGACAACCCCAAGGCGCGCAGGCGTTTCAGCTGGATACCCAGGCCGATTGAGAACATCAGGAAGATCACGCCGATCTGCGAAAGCAAATGAATGCGCTCTTCATCGACTACGTATATAAACGTGACTTCAGGGGTTCCGATGAAGAGCCCAGCCCCAAGATAACCAACGATCGGGGACAATGAAAGACGTTTACAGCAATAACCCGCCAGGGCAGCCGCCAAGAGGATTACAGACAGGTCTCGGATAAAATACGCCGCTTCAGTCATCTGAGCTAAAGAAATAGGAATTCAGTTCCAGACGAAAGAATTTTCTCTTTCTCGTTGCGAAATCCACGATTTCCACTCCGTATACTAACTTTATGGAATTGGCCCGAGTTAAAAGCGCGTACCGTCGGTACGCACCGATCTACAATTTCATTTTTGGCCGCATTGTGAATGAGGGCCGTCGTCGAGCTATCGATGTACTGCCCCAACGTCCCGGCGACCACATTTTGGAAGTTGGTGTAGGCACTGGAATATCCCTGGGATTCTATGATAAGCAGGTCGACGTAACGGGCATCGATGTCAGTCCGGAAATGCTTGAGCGTGCGCGCAAGCGCTATCCCAAATCACGCTACCCGAATATTCGCGAGTTGGTGGAAATGGATGCACAGGATCTCAAGTTCCCGGATAACACCTTTGACGGCGTTATGGCTATGTATGTCGCTTCAGTCGTTCCGGATCCGAAGGAAATGATGCGAGAAATGTTTCGGGTATCCAAACCTAACGCTCCAATCCTGGTCGTG
>JBJHBN010000530.1:0-2690 GCA_050485505.1 Opitutales bacterium
GCGAAAAAATATCCTGCAGGAAGATCGCTTCCTCCGGGCAGACTTCCTGACAAAAACCGCAGTAGATACAGCGCAGCATGTTGATTTCAAACTCCTTGGGAGCCTTCTCAACGTGCGCGTTTTCGGCCTCAGCACTGATCTCGCCGGGCGTGATGCGAATGGCCCGGGGTGGGCAGACAAATTCACAAAGCTGACAGCTCACGCACTTTTCGCGACCGTTCGGGTCCTTGACCAGAGTTGGCACACCGCGGTAGCCCTCGGGAATGTCGGGACGTTCGTCCGGATATTCCAACGTCACCGGTGGCTTGAACATGTTGCGCAAGGTGATCTTCATGCCTCCCAGGATCTGCGGCAGATAGGTCTGCTCAGCCAGACTCAGGGGTTTGCGTTCTAAAACTTTAGTGGCCATGGCTCAGAATTGTTCGATGACTGCGATGATGATGGCGTAGGCGACCAGGTTCGCGACGGCTAGCGGCAGCAGCCAGCGCCAGCCAAGGGACATAACCTGATCGTAGCGAAAACGGGGCAGCGTCCAGCGCACCCACATAAAGACAAATACCAGTGCCAGCATTTTGACGACAAAGACCAGCACCGACAAAACCGTGCCAAATAGGCCAGCCGGCAGTGTCACCCAGGGTAGGTTCCAGCCGCCGAGGAAGAGCGCCACAAATACACCTGAACCAATGATGATGTGGGTGTATTCGCCGACGAAGTAGAGGCCAAACTTAAAGGCCCCATACTCGGTATTGTAACCGGCAACAAGGTCGGTCTCAGACTCCGGCATATCAAAGGGCAGGCGGTTGGTTTCAGCGAACAGGGCAACCAGGAAAATCAGTGCGGACAAGGGCTGGAACAGGATCGTCCACTGCGGCAGGAAACCGAACAGCAAGTCGGTCTGGCCCTGAACAATATTGAACAGATTCAGGGATCCGCCAAACCAGAGAAATACCGGCAGCAGCGACAAGCCGAGCGACAGCTCATAGGAGATCATTTGCGCCGATGCGCGAATGCCACCGAGAAAGGGATATTTGGAATTGGAGGCCCAGCCGCCGAGCACGATGCCGTAGACACCGAGCGACGAGACCGCGAGAATGAAGAGGATGCCGATGTCCAGGTTCGCCAGCACCAGTGGCTGAATCTCGCCGGCTTCGTTCACGTATTGCCCGAAGGGCAGCACCGTCATCGTGGTCATCGCCGGGATGAAGGCGATCATCGGTGCCAGCACATAGTAGAACTTGTTTACGTGACCGGGTGTCGGCTCCTCCTTGAAAAGGAACTTGAGGCCGTCAGCAGCCGGCTGAAACACGCCGAGCCGGGTCAGAAAAGTACCAATGACTGGTATGCCACCCAGCAGCGGGATCTGCGTCCGGTTGGGCCCCACCCGCCCCTGCACCCAGGCAGCGACCTTGCGCTCAGCCAAAACGGCGTATGCGGCGAGGGACATAACCACCGACAGGACCAGAAGGGCCTTGAATACTAGGAGTAAAAGTTCGTTCCAATCCATGGCTCAGGCGTCCGTATGTGCGGTTCGGGGTTCAAAATGGAGGGATTTACCTTCGACAAAAGGCAGATCGGCAAAGCGGTCGGCCGCAATCAGTTGACCGGTCGATGGGATCGAACTGAAACTCAGCTCCTTGAATTCATCGATCGCCGCAGCCATTTCCGTCCACACCGCTGCCGGAGAAGGTTCAATAAGCTCCTTGCCGTCTGAGACGGCTGCCAGCAGCTGGGTAAAGTTGCTCAGGCCAAACAGCACGCCCTTGGGCCCCGGCACCGCTTGGGCGAATTTCTGCACTCGGAACTGCTGGTTGATGAAACTACCGGCCTTTTCAAACACGGTCAGCAGCGGAATCTCCACCTTGGCATACTGTGCGGTGTCACAGTGGACCGAGCCGATGTAGACGACATTGGCCTTTTTGATCTGGTCAATGGAAATCCCAGCCTGGGTGATGTCCTCGCCGACCACGATCAGGTTCTCGACCTTGCCACTCTCAAGCGCGGCCGACAACTGGCTCAGCTGGGCCTCGGGCAGTCGATCGATCAGGCCGGTCACCAGGGCTCCGCGTACATTCGGATTGCGGTCCGCGGACAAGAGTTTGCCGTCGCCTTCAGCATGCCGCGCAACCAGCCAGGCAGGCGTTTCGCCCGGTGCATGGCTGGCGATACGGGTCAACAAATACTGCTCTTCCACACTCAGACGGCCACTGGCGACAATGGCACTGCGGCCGTTGCGAAGGTAGGTTGACGCCAGGGTCAGCGCCTCTTCAGCCGCACAGGGACGGCCCTCGATACTGTACTGGCTCATGCGGTCATCGGCATCCACCTGGCGGTAGAGCGTGCGCCCGCTGTCCGGCATCCAAGTGTCGTTGACAGCATCGTTGCGGCGCGGAGTGATGCGGTAAATGGTGCCTTCGCGGCTGCCGACGACGGTGTTGCAGCCGACACTGGACTCGGTGTCGATCGAGGGCGTTTCCTTGAGAAACCAAACCCGCATCTTGAAGCGGAAATCGGTCGAGGTCAGCGCGCCCACCGGACAGATGTCGACGGTGTTGAGCGAGTAATTGTTGTCCAGCTCCTTGCCGGGGAAGGTTGTCAGGGTCGTGTAGCTTCCACGGTCGATAAAACCGAGCACCGGATCATCAGCGACCTCCTCGCAAAAGCGAATACAGCGCGAGCAGAGGATGCAGCGC
>JBJHBN010000531.1:0-2681 GCA_050485505.1 Opitutales bacterium
GTACTGCAGAGCTGGCTTGTCGAACAAACCAGAGAACAAATTCAAGGGTCAATTGCGACAATGCAGGCCGCCGGCATTTCAATACACGACGTGCCGGACGAGGATCTCCCACAGTGGCGTGAGAAGCTAACCCCCGTGTATGAGAGGTTTGTGAACAGCCACGGCGCTACAGGACAAAGACTGCTGGACATTGTCAACGAAGCGCGCTAACCCGCATAGCGATCAGGGGCGATTACGGAATCTTCGCATTGCGTAATCGCCTTTTTCGATGTGCGCAGGAGGTAAAGCCATGTGGAGTGTGCTGGATCGGTGGCTTGAACGCGTAGAGCTGTTCTTCTACGTTCTTTCGGCTGTGGCCGTAGCGATAATGATGACGATGATTGGTGCGGACGTAGCTATACGCTTCGTGACCGGACGGAGCCCGGCATGGCTTTCTGAAATACCGATTTTCCTCAACATACTGATGGCGTTTATGGCAATGGCCTATGTAATGCGCCAACGGCAACATATCATTCTCGATGTGGTACTCATGAGCATGTCATCGACCATGCAGCGTATAGCGAAAGCCATTTCACTTATTATCGCGCAGGTGTTTTTCTTTACCCTTTTGTATGCGGGATATCATGTGGCGTCGCGATCCTATGAGCTTGGGAACGTTTCTTATACTTCGATTGAAGTTCCAATGTTCCTGTTGCAGGCATGTATTCCACTGGGTGCGTTTCTTCTGATGTGTGAGGGGATCTCCCAACTAGCAAAGACGCTATGGGGAGGGGATTGACGTCATGGACTATTTTATTGCGTTTGGTGGATTAGCGACCCTCCTTGTCCTTGGTTTGCCAGTTGCCTTTGCCTTAGGCGTTACGGCGGTGGTGTTATTGCTACTGCATACCGGCAATTTTCACAGTACGATCCAGCTTGCTATTGCTGGATTCAGGGCAATGGATTCCTTTGTGCTCGTCGCTATTCCGCTTTATGTGCTACTGGGCGAGAGTTTTACCAATGGGTCAAGCAGCCAGCGACTCTACGGCGGGGTTATCGCCATGACGCGGCACCTGCGTGGAGGTCTTGGTATTGCAACCGTTTCAAGTTGCGGTGTATTTGCGGCCATCTCGGGCTCAAGCATGGCCAATGCCGTTACGTTGGGACGAATCACTATTCCCGAGATGCGAGCACAAGGCTACGACAAGGGACTGGCCTGCGGTCTGGTGGCAAGCGGCGGCACGCTCGGCATGCTTATTCCTCCGAGCCTGGCATTTATCCTATACAGTGCATTGACTGAAACCTCGGTGCGCGCGCTTTTCGCCGCCGGATTGCTGCCCGGATTGTTACAGATTGGCTTGACGATTCTATTTTTGGTGGCTTTGGCCCGTGTTCCAGCATCACTGCCAAAAGCGTCCTGGGGAGAGAGGCTGGTTGCGCTGAAGGGTGCATTCTGGGCGTTGGCTTTGCCTGTTATTGTATTAGGCGGAATATATGGCGGCGTGTTTACTGCCACCGAAGCCGCGGCCGTTGGTGCGATTTACGTCATAGTTGTAAACGTGGTGGGCGATAGAGGCTTCCGGCTCTATGCCTTTTGGCGTACGCTCCGGAGCACCGTGGAAACGTCGTCACGGCTTCTGAGTATTGTCATCGGCTCTTCCCTGCTTGGGCATTCCATGACGTTGATGCAGATACCGCAACAAATTGCAGCGCTAGCGATCGCATTGCCGCTGCCTCCGGAGTTTGTCTTGGTTGCGATTTTGTTGGTTTTAGCGTTTCTGGGCTGTTTTCTCGATCCTATATCGATTACTTTGATTGCTGTTCCAATTGTGTTTCCAGTAATTGTGGCGATGGGCGTTGACCCAATCTGGTTTGGCGTACTGCTTGTCATGACCCTTGAGTTGGGTATGATAACGCCGCCCATAGGTATGAATCTATTTGCAATTCAGAGTGTTGTTCCAGATATTAGAAGTGTGGAAATGTGGCATTCTGCTTTACCATTCGTCGGCATATCCATAGCCTCGATAGGGATTGTATATATCTTTCCAGAGGTTGCGACTTGGTTGCCGAACATTCTTTACTGAGACGGCAGGAGGGTTTTGAGTAATGACTATAGTTCGCAAGCACACGTCAACTCGGATGAGCCAGATTATAGTGCACGGTGAAACCGTTTATCTTGCAGGGCAGGTGCCGGACGATTTTTCATCGCCTGTTCAGGAACAGACACAACAAATTCTCAATCGGATTGATCGCCTACTGGAGGAGGTAGGAAGCCACCGATCAAAGCTTCTGTCAGTTCAAATCTGGCTGTCTGATATTGCCGACTTCGAGAAAATGAATGAGATTTGGGAAGGATGGATTGGTAAGGAGGCGGCTCCGGCACGCGCAACTTGCGCAGTAACGCTGGCGCATCCGGACATTCGTGTCGAGATCGTGGCGGTGGCGGCGCTTTGAGCTTTGCATACACCGGGAAAGATCAGGCGGATTCCACCATTTTCTGTGCTCAGTAGTAAAATGCACTGCTTGCATGGCGCGCAGGGCGTGACCAATTTAATCCGTCCAGGCTGCATGGGCGCTCTTGCCGGCCCGTTATTGCCCACGGACGTAATTCTCACCATCCACGTTCGAGCGCTTCCTTGACATCGCGCATTGCTCTCTGCTTTCGCTATTCTGGAATGGTGTTGCGGCCACAACCTCTTTGT
>JBJHBN010000532.1:0-2675 GCA_050485505.1 Opitutales bacterium
CAATCAAGAGCACTTCTGCCTTGGCAGAACCGCGCGTTTCTACTAAACTTTCGGTCTTTGTTAGATTATTCATAAGAGTGCCAGTTTGAAGGATTTTTTCTCAACTGGCACTCTTCATGTCATCTACAGGTTAGAGCTTGTCGGGGTGATACTGGGCGAGGCCTTTGGCTTCGAGGTCATCGGCGTGGATAAAGTCGAGGGCTGCGGAGTTGATGCAGTAACGCAAGCCGGTAGGCGCAGGGCCGTCCTCGAAGACGTGGCCGAGGTGACTGCCGTCGAGGGCACAGTGCACCTCGATGCGGACCATGCCATGGCTGCGGTCAGTCGTCGTTGCTACATTCTCGGGCACCACGGCATCCCAAAAGCTTGGCCAGCCGGTGCCCGAGTTAAATTTATGGGCTGAGCTGAAAAGCGGGATCTGCGTCCCTGCCAGCACATAGAGCCCGGGCTCCTTGTGATCGTGGTAGGCGTTGCGGAATGGAGGTTCGGTGCCAGCCTGACGCATGACACGGTATTGTTCCGGACTCAGCATGCTCTGCCACTCGGCGTCGCTGCGCCGAATTTCGAAATTGCCGCTAATCTGCGCCCCAGAAGGCAGGGAGCAGGCGGTGGGTTCATCGGAAGCGGAGCAGGAAGGATCTTTGGACATGGCAAACGTGTATGTGAGAGTGATCGAGCCGAGCAGGGCGCTGGCAAACATCAGCTTATGGATAAAGCCAGATTTCATAAAATTGAAGTATAGCGCGGAAGTGTGGGAAGTAAATGGTTTGCTGGCACTTAATTTTGGCTCGCTGATAACCCGACAATGCTATCCAATCGGGGCACAGTGCCTCTGTTGTTTAATTATGGTCTCTCTAAAATCGGAACAAGCCCTTCCCGACAAGCCCGGATCTGAGGATTCCTACGATGTGATTGTGATCGGTGGTGCCTTGTCGGGGGCTTCTGCAGCGTATTTGCTGAAGCGCGAGCATCCGGACAAGCGGATCCTGATCATCGAGCGTTCGGAGCAGTTCAGCCGCCGCGTGGGCGAGGCCACGGTCGAAATCAGTTCCTATTTTCTGACCCGGGTGCTGGGCCTGACCGAATACCTGAACCATGAACACCTGAGCAAACAGGGCTTGCGGTTCTGGTTTTATCGCAAATCCGATGATACGGCTGACAGCGTCAGCGAGCTCGGACCGGGCTACAATGTACGTTTTCCGAGCTATCAGGTGGACCGCGCGAAACTCGATGAAGAAGTTCTGAGGAGAGCCCGCGCGAGCGGTGTCACGGTTTTCCGCCCGGCGGTGGTCAAATCCGTCGACTGGACGCCCGGTGGGCAGTCGACTGTTGAATTTGAAAAAGACGGCCAACGCCGGATGGCCTCTGCCCGCTGGGTGGTCGATGCCAGCGGTGTCGCCCGCCTTATGGCGCGCAGCCGCAAATGGGTGATCGTCAACGACGCGCATCCCATTGCCTCGATCTGGAGCCGCTGGCGCGGGATCGATTGCATTGATGGACTCGATTTTCGGGCCGACCATCCAAACATTGCCGGACGTTGCATCGGCACCCGTTTCACTGCCACCAATCACCTCATTGGCTACGGCTGGTGGTCGTGGTGGATTCCTCTGCAGGGGCGCGACATGAGTGTGGGCATTGTATGGGACGAGCGCTTTACTCAGGCCGCGGCGGGTGATTCGCTGGCAGATCGACTGCGCCATCATCTGGAACAGCATCCGCTGGGGAAACGCCTGCTGGAAGGTGCGGAGATGGTAGAAGACGACTTGCATTACCGCAAGCACCTGGCATGGCACTCCGAGCGCATGGCTGGCGATGGGCTTTGCCTGGTGGGCGATGCGGCGGCCTTCATGGACCCTTTTTACAGCCCGGGTATGGACTGGATTTCTTTTGGTGTCAGTTCGTCGGTGCGGCTTATTCGTCGCAACTGGGAAGGCGATACGGACATCGCTGAGCGTTCTGAGCAACTGAATCGGGACCTCAAGGAATCCTACTTGCGCTGGTTCGAAGCGATTTACCGCGATAAATATCGCTACATGGGGGATTTTGACCTGATGAAGCTGGCCTTCCGCCTGGACCTCGGACTCTACTACTACGGGGTGGTGTCGCAGCCCTACAAACATGGCGAGCAGGGCCTGCTGCAGCCGCCGTTCACAGGCCCTCACACGGCGATTCCCTATCGGGTAATCCGCTTTTACAACCGTCGCCTGGCCCGGATCGCGGAGGCGCGGCGGCGGCGCGGGGTCTGGGGCATGCACAACACAGGGCACAATTTTTCGTTCAATAGCTACCGAATGGATTGGACCCTGCCGCTACGCCTGTTAGGCGTCGGTGCGTCCTACCTGAAACTGGAATTGACCGAGGGCTGGCGGAGTTGGTTCCGCAGGCCCGAGACCGTTGCGGATCCGCAAGCGTCCACTGCTTCGGCCAAGGCCAAATTACCGGTTGGCTAGGCAAACGGTTTTTCGCTTTGGAGCACACTATTTCGTTGTTCTCATGCGAATGCTCTGAATAGCTCAGAATTTCATCTTATTATGCTCAAAGAAGAACTAAAGGAATTGTTGGTCGAGGCACTGAACCTTGAGGATGTGGATCCTGCGGACATTAAAGACGACGAGCCCCTCTTTGGTGCCGGTTTGGACTTGGACTCCATCGATGCCCTCGAGCTGGTTTTACAG
>JBJHBN010000533.1:0-2657 GCA_050485505.1 Opitutales bacterium
CAATTTGACGAATCGAATTCGCGCTTTTTACGAGAGCCTGAGACTGAGAGAGAAGAGGTCATAGCAGGTTGTATACAAATATATTTATATCCAGAACCGCCTTGGTCAAGAACAAAATTCTTTTCATTGAGAGGGTCGCCCGATTCGCCTGATGCGAAACTTGGACACTTCGAAAAGGCATTTTTAGCCGGCTGAACGGCTAAAAGCTGTCTCGATTGCAACAATTAAAGGAAATTATTGTTTACGAGCTGTATACAAGTATTTTAACTCAATCCGTATTATTCTGAGTTTTCCGTAACTACTGCTTGGCGGGAAGCTACAACTTCCAGATTTCAGCATGTTAGACCGCAACCATTCCCCATCTCTCGTCGAAATAACTCAATCCGGGTTCGGCTCTGTTGCCTTGCCGGACCGTCTCTACGCTATCCTCAAAGCCCGCATTCTGACCTGTGAATTGAACCCAGGCGAACGTTTGGTGGAAAAGAATCTCTGTGATGAGTTTGCGATTTCCCGAACGCCGCTGCGTGAAGCGATTAACCGCTTGATCAATGAAAAGCTTGTTGAGATCCAGGCCCACCGGGGTTACCATGTTACACCTCTGCGGGTTGATGAATTCAGAATGCTGAATGAGTTCCGGCGAATCGTTGAACCACAGGTCGCGGCATTGGCGGCATCCCGGGCTTCAAAGGAGACCATTGAGACGCTGAGAAAGTATGCCGATTTGCCTTCGTATACGATAGGGGATGAGGAGTCGTTCAGAGAATACTGTCGCTACAATTCCTTATTTCACCTTCACTTGGTGAGGGCGACCGGGAACCATTTGCTGGAAGAATCCGTCATGGATGCCCTGGATAAGTACCAACGTCCGGCATATCTGGGCATTGGGCGCCAACTGGATTCCGGAAACCCATCCAAAGAACACCACTCAATTGTTGATGCGATCGAATCCCACGATGCGTTCAAGGCTCAAATGGTCATGCACCAACACATATATACAGGCGAGGACCGCATCAGCAAGGCGCTAGCCAGCGAAGGGATAAGCTGATTTATAGCCAGCGGAATCCTCTGACGGGCTCAGCGTTCTGGAGTCGGATCCCCGGGATCAAAGAGCTCGACCTCGAACCATTCGACTTCGGCTGCATCAAGGTCGCCGTCAACTTTTTGGGCGACAATTTCTGCGTCGGTGGCAAAGCCGAAAGAGAAGGGTAGGCTGACGAGGTGATGGCGGGCTCCAGCTCCGGAATGAACGGAGAAGGCCAGGTGGAAGACGTCACCCTCCGCAAAACTTTTGCTATCGAGGGGGTCGGGGGCTTCCATGCTACGCGTCAGACGCACCCGCCAAGCTCCGTCGCTGTGGCGACCGTCGGCGCGAATGGCTCCACGGCTGCCTTCGGGCTCCCGGAGGAATCGCTGGGGTAGGGCGTCTCCGTCCTGCCAGTCGTGTTCCGGGTCAAATGGCTTTGCGATGGATTCGCTGAGAAAATACCAATCGTCCTGACTGTAGGCCTGCTCCACCAACTGTTCAAAGCGAAGGGCATGAAAACCGGTTTTCTCTGAATCATACATCCAGGCCGGAGCTCCTGAATCATTCACATTGTCCGCATACATCCCGCGTCCTGATGAGCTGTGACGGTATTCGAGCACATAGCCGTTGTCGGCATAGCCAACTGGATTGGATCGGTGGGCCCGCCATTGCCAGAGATCCAAAAAGACGCCAGCCTCCAGCAGCTCCTGGAGTTGCTCCTCAGGCATAATCGCTTCCCATGCATCGAGCGGGCTGACATCACTTTCGCGGGATTCGAGAATAAATTTGCGGACATCCGTGCGCCCAAGTTCATCACCCAAATAGGGGTGATCGCGGACAGCATCGCTGTCCACTTCACTGCGGGTGCTGCGCATTCCCGGGTGCACGGTCACATAACCGCCGAGGTTTTCAAAATTACCCACGGATCCATCGTCCCACATGACAGAGATGCGGTCTTCATATAAACCATGTTCGTCGCGCCCATCAGATCCAGATCCATAGCGAATCCAATCTCCGTTCCGATAGACCAGATATTGATGATACCAGCTCGGTGTTGTTGTCGGATATTCAAAACGCAACTGCATCTCCGTATCGTTAAAAACAGCTGCAACCCGCAGCACGGCACCCTGCGACTCAGGCGCTACATCCGCAGCCTGCGGCGAGCAGGCAACGCTCAAGGCCAACGAAGCCAAAACAGGATGGAGCAGGGAAGCAGTTTTACTTAAATGGTACATTGTATGTGACTAACACGTCCGTAAATAGATGTAAAGCCACCCAAAGATTCCCGGGCAAAACCACGGCCGCACATTTACTGTTCCTTTTTGCGTGCATTTTCGATAGCTGTGGATCATTCATAAGCACCGATGGCTAGTGATTTTGTCAGTGCGGACAGCGTCCGCCAAATTGTCAGGGAGGTGCTGCAGAAGCGCGGTATCGGCAGTCGCGAGGGCCGCGTAGCCGTGCTCAAAGCAAAAGGCCAACTGGAACTGCGGCGCTACCGGGTGCCCGTCATTGCGGAGGATGAAATTCTGGTAAAGGTGGAAGGCTGTGGCATTTGCGGCACTGATATCCACTGCTACCAGAAAGATCCCTTCGGCCTGGCACCTGTTGTCTTAGGACACGAGGGTACGGG
>JBJHBN010000534.1:0-2650 GCA_050485505.1 Opitutales bacterium
GGCTCGGAGAGCCAGCCCTAGTGTGATCATGAACCCATATCATCCAGTCAGTGAAAATCTGACCGCCACCGAACCGGAACCCGGAGGTGAAGCGGAAGGTAACTGCGTTGCCGCGAGGCAGGGTGGGAAACAACCGGAAGCGAAGGGGCAGTCCCAAACAAAAGTGAACTGGATTCGGCTATTGTCAGCGGCGAGCCTGCTAGGGATTGGCGAAGCCTGCGTTGAGCGCGAATCGGAGAGTCGACAGGTACCGGGAAACGACGACTACGATGCGGACAATGGTGGTTGCAGTGGGAATGTCACGAAGGAGATATGGCTAAATGGTGAGAGCTATCCGGACAGGACGGATGGAGGGGACTCCACTCGCCGGACAGCAGTCAGAGCCGTCGTAAGAGCGAAGAAGTCTGGTAATGCGGATGGAGCAAAGGGCGGCAGGGAAGCGAATGCTTCGAGCGAAAGACGGAGCGAAGAACAACCAGCTGAAGTTCCGGGCAAACCGGATAGACAGGCAGGAGAAGACCTGTGGGAATACCACAGAGCGGAACGCGGGGTCTGGAGTGAGAAGATGCTAAAGGCCCTCGAAAGAGGGGTAAAAGGCGGCAGATGGTTCAGTCTGATGGACAAGGTCCATGCGGAAGGAACGCTGCTGCTGGCGTGGGAAAAGGTGAAGTCAAACGCAGGGGCTTGCGGCGTGGACGGCATCACGATAGACCGTTTCAAGAAAGACAGCTGTCATCGGTTGCTCGCCGTGAAAGAGCGCCTTAAAAACGGTAACTATCAACCCGAGCCAGTGAAACGGGTATGGATACCCAAGCCTGGCAGAAAGGAGAAGCGCCCGCTGGGCATACCGGCGGTAATAGACCGCGTGGTACAGCAGGCACTGCGAATGGTAATCGAACCGATATTCGAACACCGATTTGCCGAACACAGCTATGGGTTCCGCCCCGGACGCAGCTGCCATGACGCGCTTAGACGCGTGCATGGACAGCTTGTCAAGGGTTACCACCATGTGGTGGATATAGACATCAAAGGTTACTTCGACGCCATCGATCAAGACCAACTCCTGAGTATGGTCAAGGAAGAGATTGCCGATGGAGGGATCATTGAACTGATAGAGAAGTTCCTGAAGGCGGGAGTGCTTGAGGAGAACGGAGAACTGGGAGAAACACATATGGGCACGCCGCAGGGCGGCGTAATAAGCCCACTTCTGGCCAACCTATACCTCAACGATCTCGACCACCGGATGGAAGCCGATGGGTATGCGATGACACGATATGCCGACGATATGGTCATCTTGTGCCGAAGCAGAGAACAAGCGCAACAGGCACTGGAAACAGTGCGTGAGTGGATGACATCCATGAGCCTGACACTGCATCCGGACAAGACCCGCATTATCGATATGTACCCAACGGATGCCTGCTTTGACTTTCTCGGCTACCGTTTCAAACGAAGTCGGAAAGGCAAACTGCTGCGCTTGGCCCGCCCCAAGAGTGAAACAAAGCTCAAGGATGGGGTGCGCCAATGGACGAAACGTTGTGATGGAAATGCCATGGAGGAGATCATACGACGCATCAACCCGATGTTGCGGGGCTGGTGCAACTACTTCAAGCAAGCCCATACCAGCGTGCATAAGGAAATGGACCAATGGGTCCGTATGCGCCTGCGCTCAATCTATCGGAAACGTCAGCGAAAACGAGGTCGGGGTCGAGGAATCGACCACCACCTTTGGCCCAACCGGCACTTTACCGAACTCGGTCTGTTCAGCCTGGAAACAGCCCGAAAGGAAGCCATTAGTCTCCACCAAGGAGGTAAGCGCTAACCGGAGAGCCGGATGCGGGAGATCCGCTAGTCCGGTTCGGAGGGAGGGGTGCCGGTTAAACCCCGGCATTCCTACCCCTATCCTTTGGGTTGGAGGATCATTAAAATGGTTGGGCTGGCTCTCCGAGCCGGCCGCGGTCTCCGTTGGAAATTGGATATTGATATTGGAAATTGGATATTGAATTAAACTAACCAAGAAGGTGTTGGTTGGTTTGGTTCGAGCTAGGTTGAAAAGCGAAAAGCGGAAAGCGAAAAGCGGAAACGGGTTGGGTTGGGTAATGGCTAATGAGTAATGGATAATGGGCCTGTTACTCATCGGCCTGAACTAAGGTTGCGAAGTTTGCTACTTTGCTGGATGCCGTTTCGATGGATTGTTTTAGGGTGGCCAGTTTTCGGTTGGCGTTTTGGATTTCGTTTTCGATGCGGCTGCGGACTAGGTTGAATTGGGCTTGTTGGATTTCAATTTCCTCTCTCATGAATTCGGCTTCTCCGGTGATTTGTTGGATGGTGCTTCCCATTTCTATCGCCTGGCGTTGCAAGTTGGCCACTGAAACGGAGTGGTTGTCTATTTGGCGAACAATGGATTCGCCGTGTTGAACCTGGGTCCTGACAAAATCGGTGAGCTGCTGAAGCTGTGTTGAAACAGCATTCATTATACGGATGACGCTGGATATTTCTTCGGGTATGTTACGGGCAGCCATACGTTGTGTGCTGCCAGCATAGCTTGGAGCAGGATAGGCCAACTGGTGATCTAACATATGGTGCCTTTCGGGCCCTGCCGATGCCAATGATGGGTCGCTTCTGCGCAATTGTTGCTGTAGATCGGCCACGA
>JBJHBN010000535.1:0-2637 GCA_050485505.1 Opitutales bacterium
AACAACGTAACGGCCCGACAGGTGATATTCCGTTAACCATTATCCCGGATTATACCCGGTTCGAAAACTACGCCCGCCAGCCCTCAGAATAGATTTCCTTATGCGTCCATTTTTCCTGATTGTAATCTTTTTATGCTCAAGCGTCATAGCCTTCTCGCAAGGACGTGCCTCTGATTTGGTTGTTGGTGATGTTCAAGTCCGCTTTATGGACATTCAGAACATCAGTGATGAAGCCATAATTGCCCGGGTTCAGCTGCGCGAAGGCGCACCTTATAGCCAGACTCTCGTGGACCGCTCAATCCGGTCGCTTTACGGCACCGGAATGTTTGATTACATCGAGGCCGAGACTGAGGAGATGCGGGATGGTAGAGTGCGCGTCATTTTTAACGTTCAGGCGCGCTATCGGGTTGGGCGTATTGAGATTTCCGGCAACGATCGACTATCTACCCGACGTATCCGCCGCGAGATGAATACCCGAATCGGTGGAGCCCTTGATGAACGCCGGATCAATCAGGACATCCGCGAAGTGCGCGACCTTTATCGCGACCGTGGATACACTGAGGTGCGCATTGATTACGAAATCGACCGCAATCCGGACACAGGTCGGGGTGTGGTCCGGATAATAATCGACGAAGGGCCGCGGTTGCGCATCGCCCGGGTCGAGTTTGTCGGCAACAACGAATTTTCCTCACGCAAACTGCGACGGGGTATTGAAACCCGCCGCCGCTGGTTTATGTCCTGGCTGACCGGTTCGGGGCGCTTCGACGAGAATAAGCTGCAGGACGACATCCAGCGCCTGCGGCAGCTCTATCAAAGCGAGGGCTATCTGGACGTGAGTATCCCAGAGTCCAATGTCACCATCGATTATCCCACTGAGAATTCCATGGTAGTGACCATTCGTATCGACGAAGGCCGTCAGTATCGCCTGGGAGATATCTCGATTCAGGGAAATACTATTTTCCCGGACCTCCAGCTGTTTTCTGCCCTCAATCTGTTGCCGGGCGATGTATTTGATCCGGAAGTTCTGGATGAAGACATCGAACGTTTGACGAATATATATGGTTCGGTTGGTTACCTTGACAGCAACATTCGCGCGGAGCGTCGGCCCAACGTTGAAACGGGTGATATCGATTTGGTCTACAACATTCGCGAAGGCGATCGCTTCGACCTCGAGTCCATCAATATTGAGGGCAATACGAAGACCAAGAGCATTGTCATCATTCGCGAACTGGCACTACAGCCGGGACGGACTTTCAATCTGATCAATATGAAAAACTCGGAGGCCCGTCTGCACAATACGCGGTTCTTCGAGGAGGTGAACCTCAACCACGAACCGACCAACATTCCAGGCCGCCGCAATTTGAATATTAGGGTTCGTGAAGGCCGCACCGGTAATTTCCAGCTGGGTGCAGGTTTCAGCTCCCTGGAGAGTGTGGTGTTTTTCTTCGAGGTGTCGCAGTCGAATTTCGACTTGTTCAAGTGGCGCTCGCCCTTTCTCCAGGGTGCCGGCCAGAAATTCCGCTTCCGGGGTTCAATTGGTTCCCGGTCGAACGAATTGGCACTGGCATTTGAAGAGCCTTGGCTCTTCCAACAGCGTTTGGCCCTCGGCTTTGAACTGTTCCGTCGTGAAACAGATTTTCAAAGCGCATCCTACAACGAACTCCGGACGGGTATAGACGTTTACATGCGCCGTCGTTTGTTCGGCTTGGTGGACGGCATGATCTCCTACGGTTTTGAAATCGTCGACCTCAAGGATGTCCAGGCCAGCGCCCCGCTGGTAATCCGGGAGGAAGCGGAAAACAGTCCGCGAAACATTTCCAAAATCAGTCTACTTCTGGCACGAGACACCCGGAACGACCTTGTTTTCACCACCCGGGGCAGCCGAACTTCGGTCTCAACGACCTTCGCTGGTGTCGGCGGTGATACGGAATACGTCAAGTTTGAAACCCGCAATGCCTTCTTCATTCCAACTCTCGAATTGGGTGACCAGGTGATTTCAATCCTACTGCGCGGCGGAGCAATTTGGGAATACAGTAATCAGCGCGCACCCTTCTTTGATCGCTTTTATCTGGGTGGGCCGGACACCTTACGCGGATTTGAGTATCGTGAGGTGGGTCCGATCGATTCCTTTGAACCGATCGGTGGTAATTCCTACCTTTTTGGCAGCTTGGAGTATTCTATCCAGGTCGCGCAGCCTCTCCGTCTGGCCCTTTTCTATGACTGGGGTTTTGTCAATCAGGACAGTTTCGACTTTGCACCAGGCTCCTACAACGACAACTGGGGCTTTGGTATTCGCCTGCTCGTGCTTGGCAATCCGCTGCGCCTGGACTTTGGCATTCCTTTGACTTCGACTCGGTATTACGACAGCCAAGGCAACCTGATTTTCGATAATGACCGTGGCAATCAATTCAATTTCTCGTTCGGAACGCGTTTCTGAGCATTCACTCACACAACAATCCTTATAAATCACAATTGACCTCAATCTGATTTCAGATCAACTCACATATCAATGAACTCGATTAAACGATTCCTAGTATCCGCTTTGTTGCTGACCCTGGTCGCCAGCGTTGCGGCCGCAGAGACCAAAATTGTAACCGTCAGCATCGTCCGCCTGTTTGAAGGTTACTACAAAACCAC
>JBJHBN010000536.1:0-2636 GCA_050485505.1 Opitutales bacterium
CATTAAGACCATGTCCAAGATGGGGATCTCGACGGTTGCAAGTTACCGGGGCGCTCAGATTTTTGAGGCTGTTGGCATCAGCAGCAATGTGATCGACCGCTATTTCACCTGGACCGCTTCCCGCGTCGAGGGCATTGGCATGGACGTGATTTCCCGCGAGGTGAAACTGCGCCACGATTCGGCTTTCAAGGACCGCGAGGTTGAAAACGATGAGCTGGATCCGGGCGGTGCCTATCAGTGGCGCAAGGGCGGCGAACGCCACCTCTTCAGTCCGGAAGCGATCCACCTGTTACAGAAATCCGCACGCTTGGGTAGTCGGAAAATCTTCTCCGAGTATTCCCGCTTGGTCGACGACCAAAGCCGTGACCTTTACACGCTGCGGGGCTTGATGGAATTCAATTTCGATCCGAAAAAATCGATACCGATTGAAGAGGTCGAATCGGTTGAGTCGATCGTCAAGCGCTTCAAGACGGGTGCGATGTCCTACGGTTCGATTTCCAAGGAGACCCACGAGTCCCTGGCCATTGCCATGAATCGCCTCGGTGGAAAATCCAATACCGGTGAGGGCGGTGAAGACTATGAGCGCTTCAAGCCTATGGCCAATGGCGACTCCAAGCGCAGCGCGATCAAGCAGGTCGCCAGCGGTCGCTTCGGGGTCACCAGCTATTACCTGGTCAATTCGGATGAGTTGCAGATCAAGGTATGTCAGGGTGCCAAGCCGGGTGAGGGTGGTGAATTGCCGGGTACAAAGGTCTTTCCGGAGATTGCCCGCGTGCGCGGGACCACTCCAGGGGTCGGACTGATTTCGCCCCCGCCTCACCACGATATCTATTCGATTGAGGATCTTGCGGAGCTGATTTACGACCTCAAGAACGCGAACCACCACGCACGGGTAAACGTTAAACTGGTGTCTGCGGTCGGGGTTGGAACGATTGCTTCCGGCGTGGCCAAGGCCAAGGCGGATGTGATCCTGATTTCCGGATACGACGGAGGCACGGGTGCAAGCCCGCGCTCATCGATCCAGCACGCGGGGTGTCCTTGGGAACTCGGGCTCGCGGAAACGCACCAGACCCTCCTGCTGAATGACCTGCGCAGTCGCGTGGTGGTGGAAACCGACGGTCAGTTGAAGACCGGTCGCGATGTCGCCATCGCCTGTTTGCTCGGTGCCGAAGAGTTTGGTTTTGCCACCGGGCCACTGGTTTCGTTGGGCTGCCTGATGATGCGGGTCTGCCACAAGAACACCTGCCCGGTGGGTATTGCCACGCAGAATGAAACCCTGCGCAAAAACTTTGGCGGGGCTGCGGATCACGTAGTGAATTTCATGACCTTTGTTGCCGAGGAACTGCGCGAAGTCATGGCCAAGCTCGGTTTCCGCACGATCAATGAAATGGTTGGCCGCACGGACTGCCTGAACATGCGTCAGGGCATTGAGCACTACAAGGCCAAGGGCTTGGATTACTCCAAGCTGCTGTATCGTCCGGACCTTGGTCCCGAAGTTGGCACCTACTGTCAGATGAGGCAGGATCACGGTCTCGAAAAGACCTTGGACATGACCACCATCCTCCCCGCCTGCAAAGCGGCCATCGAGAAGGGTGAAAAGGTCAAGCTCGACCTGCCGATCGTCAATACCGACCGGGTTGCCGGTACGATCACCGGATCAGAAATCAGCCGCCAGCTGGGTCCAGATGGGCTTCCTGATGGGACGATCCACCTCAGGTTCACTGGCTGTGCCGGTCAAAGCCTTGGAGCCTTCACTCCCAAGGGCATGACCCTCGAAGTCGAGGGCGATACCAACGACTATTGTGGCAAGGGTCTTTCGGGTGGCCGCATCGTCGTCTATCCTCCGCGTGATGCGCACGAGGACTTTGTGGCCGACGAGAGCATCATTGTTGGCAATACCTGTTTTTACGGCGCAACTGCCGGTGAAGCTTTCATCGCGGGTGTGGCCGGAGAGCGTTTCTGCGTGCGCAACAGTGGAGTGCATGCAGTGATTGAAGGAGTGGGTGACCACGGTTGTGAATATATGACCGGTGGTTCTGTTGTGGTTCTGGGCCGCACCGGGCGCAACTTTGCGGCCGGAATGAGCGGCGGGATTGCCTACGTCTACGATCCAAAGGGTGTTTTTGCCAAGGATCTCAACGCCCAGATGGTCAACCTTTACCAACTGATCGAATGCGAGGACGAAGAGATTCAGTCGGTTCGGGAACGCATCGAAAAACATGTCGAATGGACCAACAGCGCCAAAGGTCGTGCCGTTCTCGCCAATTGGGAAGATGCGCGTGCGCATTTTGTCAAGGTCCTGCCCGCCGACTACGAGCGAGTGCTGCTCGCCCAGAAAAAGGCTCGCGAGAGCGGTCTCTCCGGAGAGGATGCGGTCATTGCCGCCTTCGAAGAGAACGCCAAAGTCGGCCACTAATAAACCCTGCCTCCTCACATCGAATATTTATAGATCAATGGGTAAACCAACCGGATTTCTCGAAATCGATCGCAAGACCATCAGCGATCGTGACCCAATCGAGCGCCTCAAAGACTGGCGCGAGATTCACGAACACCACAACACGGAAGCACTGCAGGCACAGGGTGCCCGCTGCATGGATTGCGGCACGCCGTATTGCCATACCGGCATCACCTTGTCG
>JBJHBN010000537.1:0-2634 GCA_050485505.1 Opitutales bacterium
GGCTACAGCCGGGAAGAGCTGGTTTACCGGAAGGACAAGTTGTATGAACTCGGAGGCACGCTGCCGGATCAACACTACAAGTGGGACCGCAAGCGCGAAGCCGAATTGGCTGGAAACCCGCACCACTGATTCATCGAAGGACCCCGAATGAGAGAGTTTCTATTCTATTTTTTTGCAGCGCTGACCGTGGTTCCCGGTCTGTTCGTCGCCATTAGCCGCAATCCGGTGAATGCGGCGATGAACATGATCCTATCTTTTATCGGCTTGGCCGCCCTGTTTGTGATGCTTGAGAGCTACTTCCTCGCGATCCTGCAGGTACTGGTCTACGCGGGCGCAATTGTGGTGCTGTTTCTGTTCATCATCATGTTGATCGACGCCGACAAGGTCCCGAAAAGTGGCTGGCTGACAAAGCTGGCCGCACTGGCCGCGCTGGCGCTGATGGTCACCGGCCTGTTGACCCTGCTCTACAGTGGCGAGTCGGGCACATTTGCCGTTGCGGGTGAAGCCGCCCCGGCGGCCCTTTCGCAGACCTTTGGGGTGGAACTGTTCACCCGCTACCTGCTGCCATTTCAGGTGACGGGTTTCATGCTGTTGATGGCCATGGTCGGAGTTATCGTTATCAGCCGTAAAGACGCCACTGAAGACAAGGGAGGTGAGGCATGATCGCTTTGGAATC
Source organism: Opitutales bacterium (assembly GCA_050485505.1). Taxonomy (GTDB): domain Bacteria; phylum Verrucomicrobiota; class Verrucomicrobiia; order Opitutales; family Oceanipulchritudinaceae; genus JAFIGG01. The sequence continues at coordinate 677 of JBJHBN010000537.1, forward strand.
CTACATTCTCGTGGCTGGACTGTTGTTCGCCATCGGTGCCTTCGGGGTGCTGTTGCGGCGTAACACACTGATCCTGTTCATGTGTCTGGAGCTGATGCTGAGCGCCAGTATACTTGGCCTGATTGCCTTTTCCCGTTACAACGCAACGGCGGAGGTTGCGATGATGAGCGGCAACCTGCTGGTGCTCTTCATCATTGCCATCGCTGCCTGTGAGGTGGCTGTCGGTCTTGCGATCATTGTCACCCTGTGGCGTCGTCAGCAGACCGTCGATGTAAGTGAACTCACCGCTTTGAAAAACTGATGGATACCGTAACCAACGTACTGCTTTTTGTGCTCTTGACGCCGCTGGTCGCCGCCACAGTGATACTGCTTTGCGGTCGCCAACGCGGCAACCTCGCCGCTGCGGTGTCTGTCCTCGCCGCCGCCCTCGTCGCTCTGGGCAGCTTGCACCTGTTTTTCCGCACCTGGAGCGGAGAGGCCGAGTCCGTCAGCCTGCAATGGTTGTCCCTCGGCGAGCTTGAGATCCGCCTTGGTTTCTACCTAAACGGGGTCTCGGCCCTGATGCTGTTTGTGGTCAGCTTTGTCGGCTTCTGGATCCATGTGTTCAGTCTGGGCTACATGAAGGACGACGTCGCCAAGGCGCGTTTCTTCGGCGGGCTGTCGATTTTCATGTTCTCGATGCTGGGCATCGTGGTGGCTGAAAACCTGTTCATGATCTTTGTTTTCTGGGAACTGGTCGGTTTCAGTTCCTACATGTTGATCGGGCATTACTTTCATCAGGAAGACGCCCGTGGCGCGGCGAAGAAAGCTTTCATTGTCAATCGGGTGGGCGACTTCGGATTCCTGATCGGCATCATCCTGGTGTTCTGGACTTTTGGCACTACCTCCCTGCCGCAGCTTGCGGAGGCGGTGGCCGGAAACCCTTCGGCAGTGACAACCCTGATGGGGCTGTTGCTGTTCTGCGGGGTGCTGGGCAAGTCGGCGCAGATGCCGCTGCACGTCTGGTTGCCGGATGCAATGGCGGGCCCGACTCCGGTTTCGGCTCTGATCCACGCCGCGACGATGGTCGCGGCAGGTGTGTTTTTCCTTGGTCGCACGGTCTTTCTCTACACCCCGGAGGCTTTGGAAGTCATTGCCTGGGTCGGGGTGGTGACAGCGGTTTCGGCTGCGATCTGGGCCTTTGCTCAGACCGACATCAAAAAGATCCTCGCCTATTCGACGCTTTCCCAACTCGGCTTCATGGTCGCGGCCTTTGGCCTGGGAACATTGTTTGGGCTCAGCCAGGGCGGTGAGCACGCGCTCTACTACGGGGTAGGGGCGGCAATGTTCCACCTGACCACGCACGCCTTTTTCAAGGCCTTGCTCTTCCTCGGTTCGGGATCGGTGATTCACGCCTGCCACCATGAGCAGGACATTTTCAAAATGGGCGGCCTGCTGCGCAAGATGCCGATCACTGGTATCACTTTTGCGATCGGCGTAATTGCCATTGCCGGCATTCCTTTTGTCGCTGCCGGTTTTTTCAGTAAGGACGCGATCCTGTATGTCGCCTACGAGCAGGCACAGATTCTTTTTGCGCTGCTGGCCGCGACCGCGGTTCTGACCGCGGCCTACATGGGACGTCTGTTTTTCATCGCTTTCCTCGGCAAGCCTCGCAGTGACAATGCGGAGCACACCCACGAAACCTCATGGGTGATGTGGTTGCCGCTGGTCGTGCTGGCGGTGTTCAGTATCGGTGGCGGACACTTGTTTTTCTATCCACCGACCCTGCAGCCAACCCTGGCACAGATCGTCCCGCACCCGGAAGGCAACCTGCACAACATGCTGGTAATCTTTTCGCTGATCGCTTCGCTTGGGGGGCTGCTGTTTGCCCTGCTTTTTTATGGTACGGGGGCCAAGGGGGATCGTCTGGAGCGCAGTTTGCGTCCCGTCTGGTTGCTCAGTCGCTCGTTGTTCGGATT
>JBJHBN010000538.1:0-2628 GCA_050485505.1 Opitutales bacterium
TTTTCCACATCGTAGTCGCATTTTTGCAGCAGCTTCGGGATGATGTTTTCGACATCCTCGCCGACATAGCCAGCCTCGGTGAGGGTGGTGGCGTCGGCAATGGTGAAGGGAACGTTCAACAGGCGAGCCAGGGTTTCCGCCAGCAGTGTCTTGCCGCAGCCGGTGGGTCCGATCAGCAGGATATTGCTCTTGCCGAGTTCGACGCTGTCATCCAGGGCCTTGCCAGGTCCCCGCAGCCTTTTGTAATGATTGTAGACAGCAACCGAGAGCACCTTTTTTGCGTGCCCCTGGCCAATCACATACTGGTCCAGGATTTCGCGAATTTCTTTCGGTGTCGGCAACCGATTCTGACCATCCTGGTCGGCAGCTTCGTCGATCTCCTCGCGGATAATGTCGTTGCACAGGTCCACGCATTCGTCACAGATAAATACGGACGGACCCGCGATCAGTTTCTTGACATCATTCTGGCTCTTTCCGCAAAAGGAGCAGAACAGCAACTTGTTGTCTTCGCCGGTATTTTTTTGGTCAGGCATGAATCATCACTTTTCGATGCGACTGCCGCCGCAGTGAATTCCAAATTAATGCAAAAGCCGAGAGCTGTAAAGGATCAGCGTTTGCTGACCACTGCATCAACGATCCCGTAATTCTTGGATTCCTCCGCGCTCATAAAGCGATCGCGTTCGGTGTCGCGCTCGATTTGCTCCAACGACTGTCCCGTGTGCTGCGCCAGCAAGCGATTGAGCTGCTCCCGGATCTTGAGGATTTCACGGGCATGGATCTCGATATCCGAGGCCTGCCCCTGAGCACCACCGCTGGGCTGGTGAATCATCACACGAGCATTCGGCAGACAGTTTCGCTTGCCCTGGGCGCCCGCAGCCAGCAGGAAGGCGCCCATGCTGCACGCCTGCCCAACACACATGGTGCTGACGTCCGGCTTGACGAACTGCATGGTGTCGTAAATGGACATCCCGGCGGTGACCGATCCGCCCGGAGAGTTAATGTACAGGTGAATATCCTTGTCCGGGTTCTCTGCCTCCAGAAAAAGCATCTGCGCCACCACCAGATTGGCGCTATAGTCCTCCACTGGTCCGACCAGGAAAATCACCCGCTCCTTCAGCAACCTGGAATAAATGTCGTAGGAGCGCTCTCCCCTTGAGGACTGTTCAACAACGATGGGGACCAGGCCCAGGGCCTGCGGGTCGTTGGGATTAGACCAATGCGTATTCTTCATGCGGTTCCTCAGATCGGGTTCACAAGAGCTAGGCGTTCTGGCTCTGATTGGCAATCACGTCCTTGTAGCTCGATACTCTGGTGGTGACTTTAGCAACTTCGAGGATGTGAGACACCACCTGATCTTCCAAAACTTTCATCTGGATCGAATTGAGCAGCTGCTGGTTACTGTAGAAGTATTTTTCCACTTCTTCCGGTTGATCATAACTGGCAGCCTGCCGACTGATTTCGCTTCTGACTTTTTCGCTGTCGAGCTTGATTTCATTGGTTTTCAGCACTTCGGATACCAGCAGCCCCAGCTTGACCCGGCGCTGTGCCTGTTCCTGGAATAGTTCGTCCGGGAGATTGTGCGGGTCAATCTTCTGGCCCTGTCCCTGGAACCGATCCGCCATCTCGTGCTTCATGCGGTGTACTTCTTCACCCACCAACGCGCTTGGCAGCGGAATATCGTTGGCTTCCGCAAGGGCATTCATAACGGCGCTCTTGGCTAGATTGGCAAGAGCGTTTTCCAGCTCTGAGGCCATGCTTTTGCGAATTTCGGCGCGTAGTGCATCCAGTCCACCGTCCACGCCGAAGCGCTCGGCAAAGGCGTCGTCCAGCTCCGGCAGCTGCTTTTCCGCAACTGTTTTAACCTGAATATCGAAATCCGCTGCCTTGCCCGCCAGTTCGTCCGCCTGATAATCATCCGGGAAGGTAACCTTGATAACGCTCTTGTCGTCAGCCTTGAGTCCGGCCAGCCCCTCCTCGAAACCGGGGATCATGCGCCCTGATCCAATTTCAACCTTCTGGTTTTCTGCTGTGCCACCCTCAAATCGCTCGCCTGCAATTGAGCCGGAAAAATCCAGGGTGACCTGGTCTCCTTCGCGTGCTGCACGGTCGACTTGCTGCCAGCTGCCGGACTGGTTGCGCAGGTTTTCCAGCATATCCTCAATATCAGCGTCGCTGACATCAGCCGAGAGTTGCTCGACTTTCAGCCCGGATAGGTCAGCCAGCTCAATCTCAGGGTAGACCTCAAAAATGGCCTTATAACTGAAATCCTCATTCTTATCGGCAGATATTGCTTCGATACGGGGGCTCCCGGCCGGATTGATGCTTTCTTTCTGGAGAGCTTCTCCGTACGTTTCACGCACCAGATCGGAAATCACTTCCTGGCGTATACCTTCGCCAAAACGCTGCCGTATGACCCGAACGGGAACCTTGCCTTTACGAAAGCCGTCTATCCGTGCGGTTTTTGCCGTTTTGGCCAGACGTGTTTCCACTTCGGATGTGAGACGTTCTGCAGGGATGACGATGGTCATTTCCCGCTCCAGTCCGGTGGTGGTTTTTACGGATACTTGCATGATTGTTCCTCGGAGCTTTATCGGCCAGGCCGCTCGTATGGAATGAATGCCTATTTGG
>JBJHBN010000539.1:0-2626 GCA_050485505.1 Opitutales bacterium
AGTTCTTCGTCTCAAATGCGCCGATCTGTTGCAGCGCAAACCAGGAAACGAAGAGTGCAATGATGCTGAGTCCAACCCAGTTGGGAGCGAGTCGCCGCGGATAATGAAGCAGCAGGGCCACAAAGCTGGCTGCAAACAGGCTTCCTCCGAGGAAATTCAAATCGTTCAGCCATTGAAAGAGTGTGCCGTGCAGGGCCAGTTCCCGTGTGCTGTAGACCGCTGCCAGAGGTGCGAAGGTCAGGGTGGCCGCGCCGCTGAGCAAGAGGTAACGGGCGGCGATGTCACGTGTTCTGAAAGCAAATACACTGGCGGAAACCAGCCAGGCAACCAGCCCCACTAGAATCTGGACCCAAAACTCAACTGGAAGGGCTCTGAGAGGGCGACCACTCAGCGCCGGTGTGAGTGTATAAATCTGACCTTCTACAGAATACAGGGTTACTTCGGGTGCTCGTTGGATTTGTGCCAGGCGTTCTTGCCGCTCCAGAAACCGTCGGTAGTCCGCATAGCTGCCCATGGCTCCGTCGGGCTCCGCAACCAAGTCGAGGGGTTCCAGTTGTGAGTTGCCTGCGCTTGCAGAAATTGCGGTAAAAACGGTCCCAGGAGGAATCCCGCTGCCCGGTCCTTTGGCCTTCTGTACTTCGAGTCCATTGAGCTCTTGGTTGGGCACCCAGTTTATCCCCAGCCAGGGCTGATTGGAGGCGAGGTAGACGACGCCCAGAATCAGGGCCAGGCCAATGGCAAGAGATCCCGCGAGGTAGGTCGTGGGAGGCAGGTTCGACAGGCGAGAGAGCTCCTGTTTGTTGTTCATTCTGACAGATCAGTTTACAGCGATGTGTTTCACATTCAGGGATTTATTAGCGGAGGTCCAGTCTCGAATCAGGTGTCCTACTTGCAAAATGACGGGGGTCCACCTTATCCCCTGTTCAGAGGATGGGCGCAGCGCGTGATTTGAGCTAGAATCCTCACTTGTTTTGAGCGCCCGTATCTCTCGTCTCGACCTTCGAAATTACCTTTATGAAAGTCCCTGCTGTTCTGTCTTACCTGGCGGCCATTTGCTTGGCCGTGACTTCTCCGCTTCTGCTGGTTGCCTCTGAGGAGGCACCCCAGAAAGATCCGCCTTCTGCCGTAGATATTGCCTACTGGACTCGCCTCCAGGGTGAGCTCAATGACTTGCAAAGGGACAATGCACGGGCAGGCATTGTGGCGATACCGATGTCCTCCTCGGCGGCTACGCTGACGGATGTGGCTGAGCGACTGGAGGCCTTTCTGGATCGCCGCGATGCCGATCCAGTCGATGAACTGGGCGAGTCGTTCAAAGCCTACCGCGAGGCGGTGGTTGAGATGGTGGACCTTGCGTTGACGCCTGTTTTGGACGCGGCGCAGTTCCATGCAAGGGTCGAAACTAGTGGAGCCGAACGCATGCGGGTTTTTATGACCAATCGCCGTGGTATCGATGCGGTGAATCAGGTTAAGCCCAGGTTGATGCTCCTGCATCAGGAGTTGAACGAGCAGGTGCGGGCCGCCGGAGGTCCTTCCATTCCGTTCTTCCATGTGTTGGGAGTAGGCGACAGCCCACAGCAGCCGGGGCAGTTGGATTCCCAGGCGGTCAGGGATGCCCGTTTTCTGGAGGATGTTAATGCCATCAATCCGCATCTGGGAGCCTTGATTCAGCCTTTGGTTTTTGACCGTCGGGATCAGATGGGACTCAGACCGCAAGCAGCGTTGGATGCGTTGATGGATATGATCAACGAAATGCGCTCGAATGCAGAGGGCGCCAGCCTCGACGAAATTCGGGCGGTCATTTTCTCGCAGCCGGAAACAAGGGACGATGGTTCCGTCAATACCGTGCACTACCTGCTCCGCCTCGCTTTGTTGGACCGCGAGAACCGCGTGGGCTATCAGTTGAATATGCAGGAGTTTCAGGGGGCTTTCGCCCGCTGGACTGGCCAGGCAGACGCTCTGGCACCAATGGGAACCCCGCGGAATGTTGCGGTTGCCAGGGATGGCAGCTGGTTCAGTTACGCTGAGAGCGACAATACGCTCGTCACGCGCAATGCAGATGGCGAAGAAATTCACCGCCTAAACACAGCCGATCCCATTCGTAGCTTCGATACCTTGGTGGATGACCAGTTGCACTACTTTACGACCCATGGGGTCTATTCGGTACGACCCGCTGCAGAAACGCCGAATCCCGCACTCGAAGCTGAGCGTCCCAGTCGCTTTGTGCAACCATTGATGGCTGCTGCCCGCGATTACAACCGCAGTGTCTTTGCTCTGGGAGTAATGCCGGGCGTCGTGACAGGTCTCTCTGAAAACACATTTGCGATGACCAATCCGGGCAGCCGTATCAGCGCAGTAGGTATCTCTGCGGATGGTCGACGGGTCGTTTACGGTTATGCGAGTGATCAATTTTTGCCGGGTGGGCAGGTTACGAGCGGATTCCACGTGCTGAAGTTTGATCAGGGGCCGATTGACTCTGCCGAGGAGATCGTGAGTTGGCACGGAGATGGTTATCTGCGTGGTGCGATCACTGCGCTTGATGTCAATGCTGACGGCAGTATGGTTGTGGCTGCGCTTCATGGCGATTACGGCGGAAACGTTTTTGTCGCCAGCTACAGTGAGGATG
>JBJHBN010000540.1:0-2624 GCA_050485505.1 Opitutales bacterium
GTGCTGAAGGGGAGACGGTTCGCTACCTCGAGTTGCCGGAGCATTCTGCTGCCAGCATTACCGAGCTCGCTTCGGCGATCGATTCCGGGCGGGTTGAGAGCTTGGTTATCCTCGGCGGGAACCCCGTTTACAATGCGCCTGCGGACCTCAACTGGAAGCAGTTGCAGAAGCGGGTTTCACAGGTGATTCGCTACGGTTACTACTTTGACGAAACCAGTATCGACGCGCACTATTCCATTGCTGCGACGCACTACTTGGAGTCTTGGTCGGACGGGCGCACCTATGAAGGCGCATATGTTCCAGTGCAGCCGATGATCCTGCCTTTGTTTGAAGGTTTTCAGGAAATTGAGATCCTTTCCCGCCTCGCGAATGCGGACAAACACGACACCTACGATCACGTGTTGGAAACCTTCCGCAGCGAGTTCGGTGGCAGTGAGGCCGGCTTCAAGAAGCTTCTGAGCGAGGGTTTTCTCGCTGGCTCTGAGTATCCACAGCGCTCGGTTGAATTCGGTGCAGGCCGCGTTCGCTCCCTCTTGTCACGCAGTAATATTGCAGCTGCCGAACTGAATGCCAATGCCTTGGAGGTTCGCCTGGTTCCAGACAGCCACAGTGGTGACGGGTCGTTCAATAACAACGGCTGGATGCAGGAATGTCCAGATCCGGTCACCAAGTTGACTTGGGACAATGCGATCATGATCAGCCCGGCGATGGCCAAGCACCTTGGTTTTGATACCAAATCGGGTGAATTCCTGATCGGTGGCATTGCCAAAACTTCGTCGAATTTCCATCGGGGTAGTGAGATCAGCCGCGTTGGCGAATTGACCGTCGACGGAATTTCGGTCAGCGGTCCCATCCACATTCAGCCGGGCCTCGCCGATTGGACGGTGGTCGTTTCTCTGGGCTATGGCCGCCGCAATGTCGGTCGGGTAGGTAAGGATACCGGTTTTGATGTGTATCCCCTGACCAAGAGTGATGCCAGGGCGGTGCGCACAGGTGGACGGCTGAGCTTGACCAACCGTGAGTTCAAGCTGGCCAATACACAGGCACACTGGTCCATCGAAGGTCGTGCCATTCTCCGCGAAGGTTCCGCTTCGCAGCATTTGGAAGATCCGCAATGGGCGCAAAAAATGGGCATGGAATCCCATTCGCCACCGATCTACGGAACGGACAAGGATATGCCATTGCACGATAAGGTTCTGAAGACTCCGCGTGGTGGTTCTGCCTTTGACCATCCCGACTTCGCTGACCCAGCTCCGAATGTAAGGGTCTGGAATGATCCCGAGAATCGGAAGAAGTTTATTCCCGACCAACAGTGGGGGATGAGCATCGATTTGAACACCTGCATTGGCTGTAATGCCTGCGTGGTTGCTTGCCAGAGCGAAAACAATATTCCGATTGTCGGCAAGGAACAGATTATGCGAGGGAGGGAAATGCACTGGATTCGCCTTGATCGCTATTATAGCTCAGGGGATGTGGAATCCAACCGCAATGAAATCCCTTCGGATCCGCAGGTTTCTCTGATGCCGGTGGGATGCTTGCACTGCGAGCGTGCTCCCTGCGAGCAGGTTTGCCCGGTTAATGCCACTGTGCACGACTCCCAGGGCTTAAACGTCATGGCTTACAATCGTTGCGTTGGGACCCGTTATTGCGCCAACAATTGCCCGTATAAGGTCCGCCGATTTAACTTTTTTGATTACAACAAGCGTTCCTCCGACGAATTCTACAAGGGTCCGCTTGGGGAAAACCTTTACAAGACCGAGGGTGGTCAGCTTGTTTCAATGCAGCGCAACCCGAATGTCACGGTCCGTATGCGCGGCGTCATGGAAAAGTGCACCTACTGCGTGCAGCGCATTCAGCAGGCACGAATCGCGCAAAAGGTAAAGGCCAAGGACTCCAATGACATTCACATTCCGGATGGTGTGTTGCGGGTTGCCTGTCAGAATGCTTGTCCAACCGAAGCGATTGTCTTTGGCGATGTCTCCAATCCAGAGAGTGCGGTTTCCAAGTCCAAAGACAACGACCGCGACTATTCCCTGCTTGGATACCTGAATACTCGCCCGCGGACGACGTATCTCGCCCGTGTGCGCAATCCGAATCCTCGGATGCCGGATTACGAACGCATTCGCTATCCCAATACGCAACGGGAATACAAGAGCGTCCAACCGCAGCCCATTAATGGAGGCCACAGTGCCCACCACTAATTTGAGAATTAACCTTCAAAACAGATAAGCTCTTGAGCACGACAGCAGAAAAACCGGCAAATGCTTCCGGGGACGGGTTTACTCCGGCGGTTCTCAGTGAAGTAAGGCCTGCGAATATACCGCGGCGGCCGATCATTGAAAACGGCCGTAACTTTGCCTGGATAACCCAGAAAGTTTGCGGAATTGTGGAAGGACGCACCCCGCAATGGTGGTGGGTGGCCTTTATCATCAGCTGCATGGTATCCAGCTTTACCCTGATGGGGTTGATCTATCTGGTCTCCACAGGAACCGGAGTCTGGGGTCTTCGCAGTCCGGTTATGTGGGGTTGGGCGATTGTGAACTTCGTGTTCTGGATCGGCATCGGCCACGCAGGAACTTTGATCTCTGCCATCCTCTGCCTGTTGAGGCAGAAGTGGCGAACCT
>JBJHBN010000541.1:0-2624 GCA_050485505.1 Opitutales bacterium
CGAATGCTCGCGCCGCCAAAGTCGTTGACCGCTCCGCGGTCAAAGCGGGCTTGGATCGCGGAGCGAACCACGACAAAACCCTCAGAGCCCCAGCCCCAGACACGGATAATCTTCCAGTTGAGATCACTCGGGATGTCAAAATTGCGCTTCACCCTGCGGAATACGTACATCTGCTGGTTATAGTCATTCCAGGCAAACCCTGAGGACAGTACGCCTGCTGTCCAAGTTCCACTGGAATTAGACGCTTTCATGGCGCCTTGCCCACCGAATCCCTCGCCAGCAGCATAGCCCATGTTTTCTACGCGATCCCAGGCGGTTGCTCGGCCCAACGGCGAAGGATTGATCGAGCCGTCGAAGGGAGCCCACAGATAGGGTTTGGCAGGCGATTTCACACCGAAACCCGTACCTTGAATGGTCAGTTGTTCACCATGGGCAGCGTTACCAGATACACCCCCGATGGCTGGTGCACTCATAGCGCCCGCCGACCAAACCATCAATAGTGAAAATGCGGCCAAAGACCACGAAAATGATCGTACACTCATTGGTGCAACCTCAAGGGAACGACGGAATCACACATGGCCCATCCATGTGTTACCGCCTCAGGGATTACGGGGTTATCTGTATCAAATAACATGCCCACATTCATGGGAGGATACCGGAGTCCTTTTTACCGCGAACCCGGTTAAATTGCTCTAGGGTAATTCGCGCTTTGAGACAAGCGTCTCGCTGCCACGCGACCAACGATGCGCTTCTCCGGATGGAGTGGAAAATCCCATCCCCAACGAAAACCGAGGCAGCGGAAACTCCGCTGCGTAGCCAAGGCGCAACCTCAACGCAATCCCATGCCGGGAATATAACTCGCACCTCTGATCACCACAAATACACCATAATGTCAATATTCTGTCGCGTGGGCACCTGCTGATGACCAGGTGGCGATGACAAGGGAAACCATCATTGCAGAGAAGACTTGCCAGAACATGCCAAATGCCCGGACCAACGGGCCGCCGCGACTCCGGATCGAGGTAGCTTGCAATCAGGCCGAACGGCAGTAAACTTTTTATGTTCAACAGGTTAGATTACAGGCATGACAATCCGTCGACTCATCAATAGATCATCAATATGATTATCTATTGCCACCGAACGCTCAAATACCGCAGGCCGGTCGCACTGAATTGAGCAGATGCACAACCAATGTCAGACAACATCACCGCAAGGACACACATGTGACGATCAGCCTGAGATCATTGGTCGCAAAATTACCTGCCGCTTGGCAACGAGAATTGCGCCGCATGCACTTCACACGGCAAATCGGCAAGGGACGCTTCATATCGGAAGAACCCGAATTTGACCTGTTGCCCAGTCTCGTCGCCAAAGGGGACTGGGTGATTGATATCGGCGCCAACGTGGGCCATTACACAGCACGACTCTCGAAACTGGTCGGACAACAGGGAAGGGTTATTGCATTTGAGCCGATTCCTGAAACGTTTGCTGTGCTCGCCTGGAATCTTCAGACACTTGGCTGCAGTAATGTCACGTTGATCAACACGGCACTGTCGGACAACACGAGGCTAACGGGAATGAGCATGCCTACCTTCGAGAACGGTATGCCCAACTACTATCAGGCACACATCGATGGTACAGAGGAGACGAAACAGTTTGATACCTTGACCCTATCGCTGGATGACTTCACGCTCCATCATCCGATTTCACTTATCAAGATAGATGTGGAAGGACACGAAGCATCTGTTCTGAACGGCATGAAGAAACTGTTGTCACGACATCACCCAACTCTCATATTAGAAACCGAATCAAGCGATGTTCAAAAGCAGGTAGAAGCCATCGGTTACAACGTGACACGTATCGCAAATTCACCTAATGTGTTGTGCAGACAAATAATCTGATAACAGACATCCAATTCAATGAATACATAAAATATCGGGTAACACAAAATAACACTCAATGATAAAGCCACACAAAAATGGAATATTTCTCCACTCAAACCATCTCACGATAAAGTTTATACATACCCTTGATCGTGCTACTAACATCAAATCTCTCGGCTGCAATGCGACTGTAATTAAACGCAGTCTTTTTAGCATCCGGGGTCGCCATATCCAAAATACCTTTCAATAAAGCTTCGGAGTTTTTTGTTGGAACTACTTCGGCAGGGCTGCCAGTTGCAACTTCAAGACATGCGCTGCAATCTGAAACAACAAGGGGCGCACCTGCAACCAATGCTTCCATAGGTTGAAGTGGACACGCTTCCCATAGAGACGGCATTGCAACCACGTCTACAGACTTCAAAAGTCCGGCTAGATTTGGCGAGAAATCCACGAACCTGAAATTATCCTCAAGTCCGTTTTTTCTTACATTCAATTCCTCTTCCCTGCGAAAACCACCACCGCCTACAGCCAATACCACAAGCGGTACATCATTTGGATGCGACTTGCGATACCGCACCACGGCATCAACCAGATACCGGAATCCTTTTTGTGCCATGAATCGCCCGAAAAATCCAACGACAATTGCATCGCCGGGTATATTGTATTGACCGCGGATGTCTGTTGGCTCAGCCGATAGGAACCTGTGCGTATCGATACCGTTCCTGACGACACGTATAGATC
>JBJHBN010000542.1:0-2605 GCA_050485505.1 Opitutales bacterium
GTATGGGGGTGTCATCCAGCGGTCCCCATGGCGAATGAAGATATTGTCTCCGGTGCACTCCGCGACATAGCCCTGATCGTTCAGCATGATGGCTTCCAAACAGCCCGCCTGCATGGCATCGGCCTTGGCGAGAATATTGTTGAGGTAATTCAGCGATTTAACCATCGGCGGCAGGGCAGCTGGGTTCATGCGGCGTGTCGGAGATGTAATAATCTTCAGGCCGTTGTCATAAAATTCCTGTGGATACAGGGTAATTTTGTCCGCAATGATGATCAGCTGAGGATCTTTGCAATTCTTGTGGCTGAGACCCAGGTTGCCGACGCCACGAGTCACGATCAAACGAATATAACCGTCCTTGAGACCGTTCTCACGGCATGCGGCACAAACGGCATCAGAAATCTCCTTACGGCTCCAGGGGAGATTCAGCAGAATCGCCTTGGCGGATTTCTCCAGACGCTCCAGGTGCTCTTCAAGCTTAAACACACAGCCTTTGTACAAACGAATCCCCTCGAAAACACCGTCTCCATACAACAAACCGTGATCGAAAACCGAGATTTTCGCATCCGCTTGATCGACAAAGGAACCATTCAGAAAGACTTTCATATGCGCTTGTTTTAAAGGCTTGAATCCCGCGATGGTCAAGAGATTGCAGGGCTTCGCACTAAATTCGCTGTTGCTGAAGGCGGTTTCCCTTTCCATCTTGAAACGTTCCATGAATACCGAAGCCGCTACCAAAGACCTTATCCGCCGCCTCGGCAGCGGGCAGGTGTGGACCGATGAGGCCAATCGCTACCGTGCGTCTATGGACAATCTACGTCTATCCCGCCTGCCTTCCGCGGTGGTCACACCGGCCGACGAGGAGGCAGTGAGTTGTGTGCTCGAATTGGCCAACCGAAACCGCGTGCCAGTTACGGTGCGCGGCGCTGGATCGGCGACCACTGGTGCAACCTCGCCGGTGACTGGCGGCTGGGTGATCGATTTGTCGGGCTGGAAGGAACTGCACGTGGATCCGCTGGTCCAAATGGTCTATGTTCAGCCGGGGGTCACAATCGAGGCGATCGATCAGGCGGCGGCAGCGGAGGGGCTCTTTTTCCCACCAGATCCGGGTTCCAAAAAATACGCCACGATCGGTGGCGCGCTGGCAACGAATGCAGGCGGCCTGCGGGGTGCCAAATACGGGGTTATCCGCGACTATGTACTGAGTCTCGAGGGTTTTCTGCCAACGGGCGAATTTGTGCGCTGGGGAGCAGACCTGCGTAAATACGTCTCAGGGTTCAATGTTCGCGACCTCTGGGTTGGCTCCGAGGGCATGCTGGGGGTCATCACCGGGGCTGTGCTGCGCCTGATTCCACGTCCGGCGACCTCTGCGGTGCTGGTGGCGAGTTTTAATAGCGACGCAAGCGCGCTGGCAGCGGTTCAATCCCTGTTTCAAGCCCGGGTGCAACCAAGCATTCTCGAGTTCCTCGACCAGCAGACCTTGGCCTGCACCCACGCCTTCTGGAAAAACCAGGCACCGGAAAAGCTGGCTGCCCTGCCGGAGCCACTGGCGCGGGCACTCACTTCGGAGCCGGCTTCGGCCTTACTGCTGATTGAGGTCGATGGCTCGGCGGATGCGGTGGCGCGCGACCTGCAGCGGATCGAAGATTTTCTGAGCCGGGCCGGCGGGTCCTGTCTGCGTGCCGAGAACGCCGAAGCCGCCGAGACACTCTGGACAATTCGCCGGGGTTGCTCGCAGGCAATGTTCCAACTGGGACCGGACAAGTTGAACGAAGACATAGTTGTCCCGGTACGCTCACAACAGGCATTGCTCGACTACACCCTCGCCCTCAAGGCCGAAACGGGGCTCGCAACGCCGACCTTTGGGCATGCGATGGACGGTAATTTCCACGTCCATATTATGTATGACCGCTCAGATCCGGACCAATGCGAGCGAGCCCGTAAGGGAATTCGCCTGCTGATGGAGAAAGTCATCGAACTGGGTGGAGCCATCACCGGCGAGCACGGTATCGGGCTGGCCAAGAGTCCCTTCCTGGAACTGCAACACTCACCGGCGGAGATCCGTGCTATGCAAGCGATCAAAAATGCCCTGGACCCACAGGGTATTTTGAACCCTGACAAACAATTCCAACCCTGTGAAGTGTGGGACTTCCCGCGTGAGCAGGTGCGCATGCCCTGGGATCACTGAGCCTGTGTTAGCGACTCGAAAAGTTCATCTGCACAAGGGCGGAAAAGCCATCCTCAGTGATGTCTCGCTGTGTTTTCCGCCAGGCAAAGTCAGTGTTATTTTGGGACCCAATGGGGCTGGCAAATCGAGCCTGCTCAAACTGTTGTCAGGGGAGTGGGAGGCCAATTCAGGTGAGGTTTATTGGTCTGAACAGAACCTTCATTCCCTTTCAGTTCAGTGGCTGGGTCGGCACCGAGCCTTTCTCCATCAGGAAACCCACCTGGATTTTTCGTTTAGCGCCGAAGAAGTGGTCTTACTCGGCCGCCTACCCCATTCCAGTAAACAAGTAGGTTCCGGCGACCGGCAGCGAACCCGCTCGGCCTTGGAGCAATTGGAATTGCTGGAGCTCGCCCAGCGCGACTACACCACTCTGTCCGGGGG
>JBJHBN010000543.1:0-2597 GCA_050485505.1 Opitutales bacterium
ACCAATCCCGACCAAGGCATTACTGCTCTGGATATTGAACTCCTGAGCGGAATCCCAAGAGAAAAAACTGCTGTGCGGATCATACATTTTGGCCAAGCTGGTGAGGAAGGTCTCCATCACATTGTGACGTTCGATCTCATCTACATAGCGCTGCATGCGCTCATACCGACGTTGCAGTTTGCGGATGGCATTTTCCTCGGTCTCGTCTTCGAGCAACTCTGAAATCAGCTCATAGGTTAAACGCCGGTCCCAAAGCTCATCGGCAGCCGCAGAGTCGGCAGGCCAATCGGCTTTGCGGCGGTCTGGACGGTAGGTAGCTTCGGTATCGTAGTCAAAGGACTTCTTAAGGCGCTGTTCCACCCATGCCATACGCTCCTGAACCCGCTCGTAATAAAGGTTGAAAATTTCAAATGCAGGGTAGAGGTCACCGACGTAAAGGTAAGTCGGCTTGAGGTTGTCGGCGAAGCGATCTATCAGGAACTGGCGGTCTTCGTCGGTGAAAAAGACCCGGGTATTGTCCAGATCCTTCATATAGTTCTCGATCAGGTTTTCCGAATCCAACTCGGAAAACCGCTGCTGACTATAATGGTAACGCTGCAGGACATCAATCGCATGTACCGTTTCCGTTTTCAGCTTATCCCGATCGCGGCGATCCAGATTGAAGCGCCCGGCGTCGGCCGGAATTGCTAAAAGAACCGCAAGGGCAAGGGCGCAGAGGGCTGACGGGGAGCGGAGGAGATTCAATCGCTTAAAGTCCATAGATAAATTGTTTTGCGGAGAGATTCAGTGGAGCATTTAGCCACTGCCAATGGAGGTTTTAACCTAATCCAAACAGCTAAGTAAGCAAGTGCGTTTCACTAAGATTTGTGATTTTCGGAATCCGGAGATATGGGTCCGTTCCCAGAAATGGACCGGAAATAGTGGCGTAAGGTTCAATTTCAGCAGAATTTATCCCGTTGTCCGAAGTCCGGATGCGATGGCATTGATGCTGAGCAGCAAGTCGGGGAGCAGGCGCTCACTTTCTTTGTCCGAAGCCTTGCGCCATTCTTTCAGCAGACGAATTTGCTCCGGATGCAAAATGTTCAGGGCTGCCTCGCGAGCTTCCAGGGTTTTGATAAAACGGGGCCGACGCTGGTTCATTTGTCCGCCCAAAACGGTGTCCACGTGGCGGCGGGTCCGCTTGAGTTCAGCACTGATAAGGCGTAGCAATTTACGCCGCACTCCAGCATCCTCGACGAGCTCGGCATAATTCTTGAAGATGCGTCCGCTGGCACTGGCGAGCCCCGTTTCAACGTTGAAAAACACGTAGCGGAGAAAGGGCCAGTCCTTCAGGTGCTCCACAAAATATTGATAAAGTTCGGGCTTTTCCTTCTCCAGTGCTTCAAGAGCGCTGCCAGCGCCATACCAGTTGGGCAGGTAGAAGCGTGCTTGGGTCCAGCTAAAAACCCAAGGGATCGCGCGCAGGTCATCCAAGGTCATTTTTCCGCTGCGGCGAGCCGGGCGGGAACCAATTCGGCTGGCTTCCAGGGCATCAATCGGGGTGGCCTGACGGTAAAACTGGATGAAATCGGGATGCTCAAGTAATAGGCGATAGTGGTCTCGGCTGGCCGTACTAAGGTATTGCATGGCTTTCACCAGCGGCTCCGGGGGCGCGGATTTTGAGCGCAGGAGGGGCACGGCCGAGGCACCGGCTACAAGCAATTCGAGGTTGTAGGCTGCCGTACGCCTGTTGGTGAATTTTTGGGCGACCGTTTCTCCCTGCTCGGTGACTCGCAAGCCATGCTCCAATGAATCCGTGGGCAGGGCTTCGATAAAGCGGTGGGTCGGTCCGGCACCTCGGCTGATAGTGCCTCCCCGCCCATGAAAGAACCACAGCGGTTGTTTCTGTTTTTTTGAAATTTCAATAAGGCGATCCTGCGCAGCCTGCAGCGCCCACTGACTGGCAATGATTCCGCTGTCCTTGTTGCTATCACTGTATCCGAGCATAACCATTTGCGCCGGACGACGGCGACCGCCGTCTTTGAGCGCCTTGTTCAAAGCCTTGAAGTCGGTCACGGTTTCATCCAGAGCGGGGTCGAGCAATGGGAGACTCCGGCGCGTTATCGGGTGTCGTAAAAAACCTTCCATGATGGCAGCGCTGTTTTCCAAATCCTTGATAGTCTCGAACAAAGGAACTACCGGAAGCAGGCAGACTGGCCCGTCGTCACTGCGAACCATCAAACCGGTTTCGCGTGCCAGCAAATATACCGCCAGCAGGTCCGAAAGGCTACGGGTCATACTTACGATCAAAGCGCCAATGCCTGCCCGTCCGCGTTGATCGAAGTGTTGTCGAATCACCTGATAGCAATCGATCACCGCACGGGCCTCCGGGCCGAGCGCCTGGTCGTTTCGCGTGAACGGGCGGAGGGTTTGCAATTCGGCCTCGAGGATTTCTATCCGACGCGCTTCATCACCATTGAGAAAGGGTTCCGGATTCATTCCCGCAGCCTCCATCAGTTGGCCGATGGCTTTATCGTGATAGCTGCTGTTTTGGCGAATATCCAGGCGTGCCAACTGAAAGCCAAAGGTTTCCACTAGACGGATCACCGGGTCGATGA
>JBJHBN010000544.1:0-2596 GCA_050485505.1 Opitutales bacterium
ATGGATCATCAGTGCGCAGCGCTATTTCAAAAGCACGGCTTAGCAACTCGGCATTTGGATCATTTTCCAACGTGTCAGAACGCACAAAGACAAATGCCCTGCCCAACTGCGGAACCATCGGCTCGTGGCCACCACGGGGAGTCTCAAGGACCGCTCCATAGTTTTCAAGATTCAGGCTATCGAAGTTTTCAATACCCATTTCTTCCGCAGCCATTGCTATGTAGTCCTTGGCCACGGCATAAGTAACCGGAAGGTGTTGACCAAGCTTATAGGCACTGCCAGCGCCCCTTGCTGCATCGGGAGAAAAGCGATTGGCCTCACGGTTGACAGGCTCATTTATGCCCCCATGCCACTTTGCCGGAGCCGGGGCATACGGCCAGAAAAACACGGCATTTTCACGCTCAATCCGATAGAGCGAAATCGTCCCGGACAGTCGGCCATCGAAGAAATCGAATTTAAAACCGATCTCATTGTTGGTTGTTTGCTCCGCGCCAATCGGATCATAGTTTCCGTCCCGCTGACCTGTATTAGGGAAGACGCCCTCCGAATACAGATAGTAAACAGAAAGAGGATCATTAATCCGGTATGATAGGCCGAAAGTCTTTGTATTGAACTTCTGGTATCCAGGAAAATTGTATTCAACGGTTCCATTGGGTGTTCCACCCTGAAGCCTTTGATAGTCAGCACGGACACGCTCGTCCAAGGACTGTGGAATACCCGCCGGACTCTGATAGGGTCCGGTGCCATCGCCGACAAACCAAGGTGTTACTGGATCAATGGAGCCCTGCCAGACATTGCTGGCGCGAAGCTGATCAATAATAACAAGCTGCTCGGATTCTTTCACCTGGTATTGATCCTGACGCACACCGCCGATCAAGTGCAGTCGATCATTAAAGAACTTCCCGTGATACAGACCGTAAAATCCACGGTACCACAAATGTGCCTGCTTGTGTCCGGAACGGGCGAGCGTGTCTCCTCCGGATCCAGTCTCGCTGCCACTTCGGAAGCCCCTGTATATCGGATTTCCGTCGGCATCGTAACCATCGAGTGCAGTCAAGCGATTAAAGCTCGGGTTAGCCAATATCGCCAAATTCTCTCCGTTATAGCGCATTGGCGTAAAATCAAAAACGCTTTGGCGGAAATAGTAGGGATCTTCTGCCTGGCGCCCAATACTGGGATCGGAAGAATATCCGGAATAGACATAATTATCGTTATTTGCATCAACATTTGCAGTGATGAAATTCACCCGGTCTTTGATATAGTTGGCACCGGTGCTGAATGTATGACTTGCGCGGGACTGAAAATGCTCTGTATCAAACGTATAAACCAATCGTGCATTTAACTGCAAGGACTCGGCATCAAGCGGTTTATTATACCAAACATACCGAGCATAACGCCGCGAGTAATTATCCGGATTGTCGCGGTCCTGCACTACAACATTGGGAAGTTGTGCGGGATACCCGCTTCCAGCGGCTGGCACCAGTCGCGGAAAGACAAATGGATCGCCCACGCCGAGACTAACAAGGAAATCCGGGTCGTTCCAGGTGTTCTGAGGAGTTCTTGCACCGTTCAAGCCAACCTCGGGATTGTTGTACCAATTGCGCATCGCATTGGTGATCGTTGTTGGACGGTCCCAATTGGGCTCACCCCCGCCGAATCCAGGACGTGGAGGCGCAGTTGGCACAGCTCCGCGAATATGTGTGAAAGTGCGCAAGTTTACGTTGAATTCCTCTTCGTCCTGACGAACAAAATAAGCACCGAACTGACCGCTCAGGTTATCCGTGAAATTTGCGCGAAGTATGCCCATCAAAGTACGCTCACGACGTTCAAAAAATGTGTCCGGACCCGAAATTCGAAAATCAGGGCCGAAATCATAGAATGTGTCCGGATAATCGAAGTCCTGACGGCGAACAAACGGGCTGTCATATTCGTCACCAGTCGAATGATAGATTGGAACATCTACAGGATCGCGACCAAAAGTTATGCGCTCACCATAGGCATTCTCCCAGCGCCAACTGCTTGGACCACCCTGCTGGTCGTTGTCGACAAAGTAGCGTGCACCAATACCACTGCGTTGGAAGGTAGAGTATTTGCCCTCTACCAGCAGTTCGTAACGGGGGTTCATGCGCCATTTCAACTGGAGCGCATAATCACGCCGTTCAGTTTCCTGAAAGTCGCTCCAATGACCCTCGTTAGTCCAAGCTCCCATAACACGATAAGCCAGTTTGTCACTGATCAATGTATCAGTATGATCCAAAGTACCCCGGTAATAGTCGTAACTACCTACACCAAAGCCAATTTCGGTGTGCCGTGCAAACAACGGCTCCTTTGGCAAAATATTGACGACTCCGGACAGGACATTGATGCCATAAAGCAAGGCCTGCGGCCCACGAACGACCTCAAGCCTCTCCGCGGTTACCGTGTCGGTCGATCCACCCAGCAAAACCCCATAGGCAGGCACCTGTGCGCCCACCCTGAATCCAAATCGTTGGCTGCTCGGCACTGTGTAACCGCGCAGACTAATCGTATTAGTGAACGGTGAATTCAGATTGGTTGAGGATGGCGAGGAATCCGCAATACGTCCCTGAGACGTGGC
>JBJHBN010000545.1:0-2587 GCA_050485505.1 Opitutales bacterium
GCTTTGCCCCTTTGTCCAATCGTCTGGGCTTTCGGCCTGACTTCTCAATGGACAAGTTTCTTGAAACCATTGATGCGACCCCGGAAAGCATCAGCTCGGTTAACATCGGTGGATACTGGAAGCTGGTTGTTTTTCGTAAGCCAGGCAGTAAAGGGCAGGGCATTTCCACTGGCGATGGCAAGGCCTCCCCGGGAACTAACGGGCACTAGTGTTTTCACCACCAGGCCTTTCTGGATCGACGCTTGACTTTTACGCAAAGCCCACGCTTCCTTTAAGGCCTATCATGCTGAGTTTTGGGAAGAGTTTAGGCGCCACAATAGGCGCTATCATTATTAGCTAAGGGATCGGCTTGCGCGGCAACTCCGATCCCCGCGACCCCTGTCCGCCGATTTCCTTCTTTTTCCGATTTTTCAATTTTCCTTTTTTAAAGCATGAATACTGCTGATTCCGTTTTTATTTACGATACGACTTTACGCGATGGTACTCAAGGTGAAGGTGTCTCTTTCTCTGCTGCGGACAAAATTCTCCTTGCAGAGAAAATGGATGCGTTTGGCGTCGATTACATCGAGGGTGGTTGGCCTGGATCCAATCCGCGCGACATGGAGTTTTTTGCCAAAGCGCAGAGCCTCAAGCTTAAGCACGCCCGCATCGCTGCCTTTGGTTCAACCTGCCGGGCCAAGGTCAAAGCCGCCGATGACCCTCAATTGCAGACGCTACTCGATGCGCAGACGCCGGTCGTTACAATTTTCGGTAAAACCTGGTTGCTGCATGTGACTGAAGTCCTGCGCACGACTGCCGAGGAAAACCTGCGGATGATCGAAGAGTCCGTGCGTTTCCTCAAGGATGCCGGGCGCGAGGTGATCTATGACGCCGAGCACTTTTTTGATGGCTACAAGGATAACCCCGAATACGCCATCCAGACTCTTCGAGCTGCAGCTGCCGGTGGAGCGAGCTGGGTTGTCCTGTGCGACACCAATGGCGGGTCCATGGTGCAATGGTTGCAGGGCGTTGTTAGCAAGGTGACTCAGGTCATGGCACCTGTCCGGGTCGGCATGCACTGTCACAACGACTGCGGAATGGGCGTTGCCTTGTCCGTGGCGGGTGTCGAGGCGGGAGCACGCATGGTGCAAGGGACTATGAACGGCTATGGGGAGCGTGTTGGCAACGCGGACCTGATAACGATTATGCCCAACCTCAGTCTCAAGCTGGGCTTCGATTTCAATGCGGCGAAGAATATGGATCATTTGCGGGAATTCTCTCTCGAAGTGGACCGTTTCGCCAATTTGCCTTCCAATAGCAGAGCGCCCTTCGTTGGCGAGTCAGCCTTTGCCCACAAGGGTGGTGTGCACGCAAATGCCGCCCAAAAAGTTGCTCACAGCTATGAACACATCGAACCGGGCAAGGTAGGGAACCGCCAGCGTATTCTGCTCTCGGATATGTCCGGTGGCAGTAGTGTGGCCATGAAGGCAGCGGACATGGGCATCGATATCGATCCCAAGTCCAACGAAATGCGGACCTTTCTGGCGCGGCTCAAGGAACTTGAAAACAAGGGCTACGAATATGAAAACGCAGACGCGTCTTTTCTGGTCTTACTGAGTCGGCATTTTCAGGGGTACAAGGACAACTTCCGCCTGGTCAGCTACCGGACGATCTCCGAAGTGGTGCGCGACAAAAACGAAAATATTTCCGAAGCGGTAGTCAAAATACGCGTGGACGGTGAATCCGAAATCCGCATGACAGTGGCCGAGTCCACCGGTCCGGTCGGTGCGCTTGACCATGCGATGCGGCAGGCCTTTGGGCTGCAATTCCCCGAACTGCGCACGGTTGAGCTTTATGATTACAAGGTGCGCATTCTGCAAACAGGGCAGGGAACGGATTCGATCGTTCAGGTGTTGATGCAGTCGGGTGATGAGGATTCGACCTGGTGGACCTGTGGGGCGGACCCCAACATCATAGAGGCAAGCTGGCAAGCGCTGCGCGATTCCTACCGCTACAAGCTGCTCAAAAACAAGCATACGCCCAGTGGCTCACTCGCAGGTGAAGGAGCGGACTGAGCGGTTTGCTGAGTCCATCGTTGTTGTATGAACCGCCGTCCACCCAAAAACTTTCATCCGGAACCGTTCGAATACCACGAGGAAATCGAGCTTGAAATTTCTGACCTGACAAACCTGGGTTCGGGAGTTGGCCGGGTGGACGGCTGGGTGGTTTTTGTGCCCTTTGCGCTTCCTGGTGAACGAATCAAGGCGCGTGTCTGGCGCAACAAGAGCAATTACTCGGATGCGGACCTGATCGAGGTACTGGTTCCCTCTCCTGATCGGGCAGACCCTCAATGCGGTCTATTTGGGCTCTGTGGAGGCTGCCAATACCAGCACTATAGCTATGCCAAGCAGCTTGAGTGGAAAACGCACCAGATTGTCGAGGGCTTGAAGCGCATCGGCAAAATGGAGCTGCCGGTGAATCCGTGCCTGGGGTCGCCACTGCAGTATGGTTACCGCTCCAAAATCACTCCGCATTTCCGTGAGTCACCGGCGCACAACAACACGCCGATCGGCTTTCAGCAGGTGGGTTCGCGCGCGCTGGTGAATGT
>JBJHBN010000546.1:0-2584 GCA_050485505.1 Opitutales bacterium
GATCAGCACTGCGACCATCAACACATAAAACAGCAGGTTTGACAGAAAGCCGACGAGAACGGGGTCCACATGGGCCTTTTCCATTCCGCGCCGCGCACCCTTGCGAACCAGCCCGGCAATCCATTTTCCAATAATAAAAATCGCAAGGGCCAAAAGGACCTGAAGTCCATATTCAGTCACCAATGCAATGTAGTAATCCGGTTCAGTCGGGAAGGCCCCGTTCATTTCGTTTTCAGACTCCATAATATTCCTATCTAGATTGACCAATTATTCCCAGGAAAGCAGCAGGCGCAGATAGTATGCCGTATCCAGCTTTTCACGACCAACATCCGGGTCGCTATTGTAACGGTTGTTCAAGCCTATACGCAAACGCCAGAAGTCAGACCGCCCGAGAGGGATCTCCACACCGGTGTCCTGCTCCAGCAGGTAGTCTGCAAAGTCTTCCACACTCGGTACGTAACTGACTGTGCTGGTCAAACGGCCCCAATCGGCAAACCGCCAGTTAAACAGCAGTCCAAAATCGAGACCGGGATAATCCTCGCTGCCTCCCCCCAGATAGGTTTCATAGCGATAGCTAAAACCCGCACTCCCTTCCAGATCCATGCCTTCGCGCTTGATAAAGCGGTAGGTTAAACCTGCGGCATTGGTGGAGCGAAAATCGATCCCCTCAAAGGTATCGCGCTCCAACTCCGTGCGCAGGAACCAACCCATATCGCCGGAGAAAAAGCTCGTGAAACGCGTTCCGCCCTTGAGTTCGTCGGCACCGCGCTGGCCATCTGTCTCGGCATAATCATAGGAGCCGTAGAACTCGAGACGGTCATTCGGCCCGGATAAGACTGCGCGGAAATTCATGCCTACCCGCTGGCTGTCGGCATTGCCCGAGCGTCCGGAAATATCCGCTCCGGCCTGATAACTCCAGCGGCGAAGCTGAGACTTCAGGGCAGCCTCTTCGGCAACGGCTATCGGATCCCTGGCCCCTTGTTGCCAGCCCGAGGCAATCTGGTTCATCGGTGTCGTCATACTGCCGGCCGGCCCGGAAACGGCAATCGTGCCTTCTTCGGGGCTGCGAAGGGAGCCTGTCTGAATCTCGCCCCGCTCTGTGCGGATTGAGATGGGCTCGTCGGATTCGATACGGACCACCCGCTCCATGGGAACTTTTATGACATCTGAAAACCCAGGATCAAGGTAGACCACGCCCTCTTCAATTTTTGTAATTATCCCGACCAACCGGGTTCCGTTGTCGACCTCCACAACCGCTCCAAGCAGAATAGAAGGAAGCAAAGCGAGCAGTGCCAAGGGGCGAACAAAGGCCCTCAAGAATGAATTCTTCATC
This sequence comes from Opitutales bacterium, assembly GCA_050485505.1. Classification (GTDB taxonomy): domain Bacteria; phylum Verrucomicrobiota; class Verrucomicrobiia; order Opitutales; family Oceanipulchritudinaceae; genus JAFIGG01. The sequence goes on from JBJHBN010000546.1 coordinate 1,334, forward strand.
ATAGTCAATTTGTCGTTTGTCGTTTGAATTTGGTTAAAAATTATAGATGCAAGCCAATAGATGAAGAACCCCAGTGCTTCAATGGCGAATTTACAATGTTTACCACACTCCGGGCGATTCGTCGAACTTTCACGGTTTTTTGAATTTAAACCGGCTTCAATCCTGATACATTAAGTCATCCACCATGAAATCCGAACCAAATAGCTATCAAGTTGCTGTGCTCGGCGCGGGAATTACCGGCCTGACCACCGCAGTGGCTCTCAAAAACAAAGGGATCAACTGCAGCGTATGGGAACAGTCCAGTCGCCCCGGCGGTGCAATTCGAAGTCGGCACGAACAAGGATTCCTGGTGGAAGAAGGCCCCAATTCGATGTTGGTGAAAACGGCCCGCGTAAACGAATGGCTTAACAGCCTCAACCTGGACGGTCGGGTCACGGCCTCCACAACTGCTTCCAAGCGATTTCTGGTGCGCGGCGGCAAGGTTCTGCCGATGCCAGCCGGACTGCTGCCTGCACTGCGGACCCCGCTCTATTCCACAGGCGCTAAGCTGCGCATACTCAAGGAACCGTTCGTCCGGAAATCCACTGAAGGCGATGAGAGTGTGGGTAGCTTTGTCCGCCGCAGGCTCGGCCCCGAATTCCTCGACTACGGCATTTCATGCCTGGTCTCCGGAATCTATGCCGGCGACCCTGAGAGGTTGTCCATCCGCCACGCATTCCCCAAGGTCTGGAATCTTGAACAAAACCACGCATCCTTGATCCGCGGTGCCATTGCCCTGAGTCGCCGGCGACGCAAGCAGAGGTTACCCGCGTTTAAATCCAAAATGATCAGCTACAGCAACGGTCTCGAAGTGCTAACCAAGCACTTGGCCAATGAGCTGGGGCCCGCCCTGAACCTCTCCGTTGCCCTCGACGAAATCCGCCGTTGCGAAAATGGCCGATGGCAACTCAGGGGCCGCTCGGGCGGTCAGGTTTTTGAATCCGAAGCAGATGCCCTGGTGATCACCATCCCCCGCCACCAGTGGGACCAACTGCCTTTCAATTCAAATGTTTCCGCGAACGGCCAGAGTCTCAGTGAAGAGCTCCGGGCCGTCGATGAGCTGGAATACCCGCCCCTTAGCACACTGGTGCTGGGATTTCCGCGCGAAGCGGTCACCCACGCGCTGGACGGGTTCGGCATGCTGATTCCAGCGGCGGAAAAGCGCTTTATCCTCGGTAGTATTTTTTCATCGAGCCTTTTCCCTCACAGGGC
>JBJHBN010000547.1:0-2565 GCA_050485505.1 Opitutales bacterium
CGGAAAAAGCGCACAGGAGTGCAAACAGCAACAGGACAGATTTTAGCCTCATGCAGCCAATGCCATTTAGGAAATGAAAGGGCTACAAAATAAAATAATGGTTAATTTTGATAAATAAATAGGCTTGACCTGAACGAGGCGGACAGGGCGGTTGTCCGGCAATTATTCCTCAAGACAAGTTCAACCTATAGCGCGTTCCCTTCAGCTTTCCGGTTTTAATGAGAGCGCCCAGCTCATCCGTTGAGGCATAAATCAAGAATATATGCCTCATTTAACACACTTTCGGATTTCACCGTGAACGGGATTTATACGATCCCGCTTAGGAGTATGGTCGGTTTTCCCGAAACGCTTTCGTTGTTCTACAACCTTCGAGAATCTCTGTGGCGGAGGGCCGACAGACCTATTCTTCCAATACAACGACTCTTGCCCGCAGCTGCATTTGTACGTTATCTCCCGAGGGATTCTCGACATTGACTGTTTTAGTGAACCGGTACCATCCCGGCTCGGGTAATTCTACCCTGCCAAATGGCCAGATCTGCTCCGGACCTCTTTCACCGGGAAAGGCATACAGGTAATCCATGGTCCATGCCGATGTGCGCGAGGCTTCTGTTTCAACCCAGCTCTCTCCATCCCAAAGCTCTACCTTCACTGGTCGGCCAAAGCCGAGCGCCAGCTCGCCGTGATTCCGAACTTGAACAACTACTGCTTCTCCAACAGCCGCCTCATTCCGATCCACCCAAAGCTCTCCAACAGCACGCCCATCCAGGGCCTCAACAATACCCTCCGACGCGTCGACCTCCGGCCCTTCCTGCAGATCCGAGTTTGCACTGCAAGCGACCATCAACAGCCCGACCAAGCCAATCCAACATTTGAAAGCGATATTTTGCATAAGCCCTTAGACTGCAGGCACCTGCTTTCGTTCCATGAGTTCTTTCAGGGAGCGGTACCAGGTAGCCGCAATCGCCTCTGTCAAAAATCCCGGCAGAGACTTAAAGAACACCTCACCAAGGCTCCACTAATTTCCCAGACAAGATTTACAGGATTTACAAGATCCATTTCGCCGCAACGCGCTACCATCCTGTCGTTGGAGAACAGGCCTTTAGCCTGAACACCGCGCCCAAGGAGAGCAACCATAGCCTCATGCCCGGCTGTTCGGCCTGAAGGCCGGGCTCCAACAATTGACTCGCTCTCCCAGTCCACTGCTGTGCGTCGGGGGCCGCCATTATTCAATCGCGTCTGACAACCACAGGGGGCTCTTCACCGACCCAGAATTCGAAGGTTCGGATTTCTGCGCCGTGGCGGAGGGTGACGCGGTAGGCGCCTTCGTGGGCGGGTAACTGAAGTTCAAAATGGGCCTGGTGATTCGAATCCAGATGGATCTCGGTCGCTTCAAGAAATCCGCCGTCGACTGCGTCGATGACAATGCGGCTGCCTGCGGGCAGGGCCGGAAAGCTGGCGGAACCCGCAACGCGGGCATTTTCCGGAACGTAAAACCGAGGAAACTCATAGCGGGCGTTCGCAGCCAAATCATAATTGCTGCCTGAAAATTCAATACTCCCCCTCCTCGGGTTCGACCTGGGTAAAGGGTTCCGGTCTGCGCTGAGAAAGCCGATGTTCCTGTCGGCAACTTCACGCTGGGAAGCGTTTTTCTCCGAAGCTTCCCCAGCCAGACGCGGCGATGAATCATCGCCCGTAAAAAGGAAAACATAGGTTCCAAGGCCAAGAATTGCCAGCATTAGACAGAACAGTGTCCAGCGGAGCCATTTCAGATATCGAGTCGAAGGATTTGAAGTCATTCATAAGAACTCAGTGACTCTTCGTTAACCATTCAAAGGAAAATAATGGTTAATTCTGGTAAATAAATTAGATTGACAAGAGGATGGCTGTCTCGGTTCCTCAGCCCTTCAACCCCTCCTCCAAGCAGGCGATGATATCTTTGGCAGGTTCAAGGCCGATGGAGAGGCGGATGAGTTCGGGAGGGATTCCTGCGGACTCTAGCAACTGGCGGCCATCTGCGGTGGATACGAGATCGTAGTGGGCCAGATACAGGAATGGGCAGACCATAGTGAAGCGCGCACCGAAACTTGGGGTTTTGGCCATGCGCAGGCGGTCGTAAAAGGGTTGAACGGGTCCTTTGAGCTTGAAGCTGATCATGCAGCCGGGGCCGCCGGACTTGTGGGATATGCGGTCGAACTCGGTGGATGTTTCGGCAGAACGGGCCCACCAGACTTTTTCCACAGATGGGTGCTGCTCAAGCCAGGTCGCGACTTTTGAGGTGGTTGCGTTGACGCCCTCAACAACCTCCGGATAGCGATGGATCATGGATGCCAGGCGGCGCAGATCGCGTTCGTAGGGAGGCACCCGATAGGAGGGGATCCGCTGCTTCAGTTCGCTGTAAAAGGGAGAACGGGTGTTCAATCCCAATGCACCCATCATCAGGTCGGCCTCGTGGCTGGCATACTTGGTGAGGCTGTTTACGTGCAGGTCACTGTATGGAAGAATGTTTACGTTGTGCGGACTCGCCATGGTCGGGTCGAGGATCAACGCGGCGGAATTGCGCTCACA
>JBJHBN010000548.1:0-2561 GCA_050485505.1 Opitutales bacterium
TTTTCCATATGTATCCACGGCCAATCGGCTACGTTGATCTCACGGAAATTCAAAACATGAGACTCAACCCAGGGTGATCCTCTATCGATTTCATAATCAGCGACTTTCTCAAGACCTTCATATAGAATTCGGTCATCCGGTTCGGGTGGTTGCCGTGTCGGTTTCACAACTACCAAAGGTAGATCGTATTCAATGAGAACGAGCCGAATTCCTGGCACACCCAAACACCCTTCCTCCAGACGAACATCCGATACTTGAACATAAACCTGACTGCCTCGCTGATAGGCACCGACCGGCTCAAAGGAATCACACGCCTCACTCACGTCCCCCTGAATGACAATAGAGTTTCCATACAAACTCACGGAAACGGTCATGCTTGAGATGACAAAAAGCAATACACATAAATGACTAAAGTGCTTCATGTTAATATACGGTTAGTGATGTTCCCGATTTTACGGTCTGATATTTTATAAATTTCATCTTTTATCAACACAAAACCAGTTAAAATGAGGTGCCTATACGCAGGCGACGCTCATTTTAGATAAAATAAAAGCACCGGCCTGTCCTGACCGGTGCTTTCGATTTTGGAAATGCTGGAGTTAAAATTATTCGACAATCATATTGCCCTTCATGATCGCGAAGTGGCCGGGGAAGGTGCAGGCGAAAACGTAGGTGCCGGGTTCGCTGGGGGCGTCGAATTCGATGGTTTCGCTTTCGCCGGGGCCAAGGATTTCGGTGTGGACGATGATGGAAGAGCGGTCATCCGGAAGGTAATCCGGGGAACGGCGGGCAGCCTCCATTGCGATACGATTCAAGTCGCTGTCGCTCATTTGCTCAAACAACACCCAATTGTGTCCCATGGATTCCTTCGGCATGCGGCCGACGTTGTGGAAGGTCACTTGCAGGGGTTCGCCGGCGTTGACCCGGATTTCAGACACGTTGAAGCGCATCTGGTCGTTGCCTTGAACTTCGATGATTCGACGACCGTCGTCGGTGTATTCGGCGCCATTGTCTGCATCTGACCCGCCGCCGCAACCGACGAGAAAAACTGCTGCGCCAACGAACATTCCAATAATGAGTTTCATTTGATTTTTCATAACTGAGACTAAAGTAACACGAAGGTATAGCCCTGTCTTTGACCTAGATCAAGGCCCTTCGGCAATGAATGGGCTAGATTGGAGCCATGGACAATGTACTGACACTGGATCTGCGATCTTTGGAAATTCCCTGCGACGAACGCCATCGGCTGGTCACATTCGCCTGGGACGAGCTTAAGGCGGGCGAACACTTCATCATTCAAACGGACCACGACCCCCAGCCCCTTCGCCAGAAGCTCAATCAGCGCTCACGCGGACGCCTGCGCTGGACCTATCTGGAATCCGGACCGAGGCTCTACCGAGTCCAGATCGAAAAACCTGTCGCTCAACAACAAAATATGGCAGCCTCCTGAGGCAATACCGATGAATTCCACCACTCTGGGCAACGCCTTCAACAAAGATCTGGTTCGAAAATACAACCGGCCAGGTCCACGCTATACGTCCTACCCGACTGCTCCCCACTTTCGCAAAGGGCTGGATCCGAAGCCTTTGCTTCGCGCTCTGAACGACGACAACAGCCGCAATCGACCGCTTTCGCTCTACCTGCACCTGCCCTTCTGTGAGTCCAATTGCTGGTTCTGCGGTTGCACCAAGATCATCACGTCCGACCACAGCCGGGCCGATGGCTATCTGGACTATCTGGAAAAGGAAATCGAATTGCTCAAAGGGCACTTGGACATGCAGCGTGAAGTGGTGCAGCTGCATTTGGGCGGTGGCACCCCGACATTTTTCTCCGCCGAACAGTTCAGGCGTCTGGACAAAATCCTGAAATCGAACTTTCGCTTTGCTACTGACAGTGAAAACGGCGTTGAAATCGATCCAAGGCGGCTCAAGCAGGAGCAGATAGATACTCTTGCGGAAATGGGTTTCAACCGGGCTTCACTCGGGGTTCAGGACAACAATCCCGAGGTCCAAGAGGCCATTCACCGAATTCAGCCGCGGGAAATGACGGAGCAGACTTTGGAATGGCTGCGCGCAGCTGGTTTTCAGTCGGTCAACATCGACCTGATCTACGGCCTGCCGCTGCAAACGGTGGACAGCTTTGAAAAGACGGTCAACGAAGTCCTGGCCCTGCGCCCGGACCGCTTCGCCCTGTTCAGCTATGCCCACGTGCCCTGGATCAAGCCGACGCAAAAGATCTTTGATGTACGCAAGGTGCTGCCGGACGACGAGACCAAGCTGTCTATTCTGGAGCGGGCCAGTTCCCAACTGATCGAAGCGGGTTACGTCTACATCGGCATGGACCACTTTGCCCTTGAGTCCGACGCCCTGGTCGAGGCCCAACGAAAAGGCGAACTGCAGCGCAATTTTCAGGGCTATTCCACCCGCGGCGGGGTCGATATTTGCGCCCTTGGGATGTCGTCCATTTCGCAGACCCACAGCACCTACCGGCAAAATGAAAAGGACTTGAAGGCCTACATGCGCCGCATCGATGAGGGCGAACTACCTATCTCCGGAGGTTAC
>JBJHBN010000549.1:0-2560 GCA_050485505.1 Opitutales bacterium
GTAAGTGGCTTGGCCTGGATGGACCACGAGATCGCCAGCCAGCAACTGGGCGAGGATCTGGTGGGCTGGGACTGGACCGCAATCCAACTCGACGACGGACGGGAGCTCAAAGCCTACATCCTGCGCCAGGGGGATGGCTCTCCAGATCCTTGGTCGCGCCTGATCTGGATCGACGCCGACAACAATGTCAGCGAACACCCCCCGAGCGAGTTCGAATGGGAGGTCCTGCGCTGGTGGCACAGTCCACACTCAGACGCTCGCTACCCCATCGAATTGCGAATCCACACCTCAGACCCTGACAGCGGTAAAGCCACCAGCTTCCACCTCAAACCCGTCCGCGACGACCAGGAAATGCGTCTCGACGGCTCCGTTTCCAACTACTGGGAAGGTGCCTGTGAGGTATTAGATGCAGATGGCGAGTCTATCGGCCGCGCCTATCTGGAATTAGTCGGCTATGCCGGCGAAGTGGGTGGGGTTCGCTAGTGGTTTGACTGCTTAGTCTGGAAGCGACAACTGACGCGCCAGGCGCACCGCAGCCGCCCAGCTGCTTGTGTGGGCAACACCTGTTCCGGCTATGTCAAAGGCCGTTCCGTGGTCGGGACTGGTCCGCACGTGGGAAAGCCCCAAGCTGACATTCACAGCGGTATCGAATTCAACCGTCTTCAAAGGCCCCAGGCCCTGGTCGTGATAGAGTGCCACCACTGCATCAAAATCGCCTTTTAGGTGGCGATGAAAAACCGTGTCCGAGGGCAGACAGCGACTGAGACCGGGATAATCTGTGCGCAGGCGGTCCAGCAAAGGGTCGATCCAGTCGATTTCCTCGCTGCCCAACAGGCCCGCTTCGCCCGCATGCGGATTGAGTCCACACACTGCGATGCGCGGCGACTCGATACCCAGCTTGCGATTCAGTCGATAACATTGTGCTACTGCCTGTTCAATCCACTCTGGATGAGACTTCAGCAGGGCCGGAATCTCAGCCAGAGGATTGTGCCAGGAAGCCAGCACCACCCGCATCCGCTCTCCCACAAAACCCATGGTTGGCTTGCCCTGCCAATGTTCGGCAAAAAATTCGGTCTGGCCCGGAAAGGGGTATCCCACATCGACCAGCTGTTTTTTACTGACCGGCCCCGTAACCACCGCCGAGAAACGTTGATCGCGGCAACCCTCGGCAGCAATCTCCATCGCCTTCCAGGCAATACGCGCACCCTCTGAATCCGGTTTACCCGGTACGGCCTGATAATCCGCATTACCGACAGCGATGCCCGGAATGCGCAATCCGGCGAGCCAGCGCTTTGGACCGATCGCCACACAGCCAACGGCCAGCGATGGGTTCTCCTCAGCCCAGCGGGCTATGATTTCGGGTCCCACACCTGCAGGATCGCCGCAGGTCAATGCCACCGGCAATTCACTCATCGTTGTTATCTTCTCTACCTCGCCGACGCCGTGGTTGGCAAAATCCACGCTTCGAGGAGGACATAAATTTCAGCAGTTCGATGCCTTCCGGCGTTTGCGCGCGCCCTTCGGCAAACAGTTCGCCGGCACGCCGGATCATGCCTTTTTCAGATGTCCATAGGTCCCGCATCAGTGACTTCAATTCAGCGATGGTTTCCCGACTTTTGCCTTGGCGCTTGAGGCCGACCAGGTTCAGCCCGATCCACTCGTCCCGCTCAGCCATCATTGCAAACGGCGGCACTTCACGGCTGACCCGGCTGAGTCCGCTGACCATGGCGCTTTCACCAATCCGGACAAACTGATGCACGGCAACCGCACCACCGAGAAAACTGCGTGCACCGATCTGTATGTGACCTGCGAGCAATACTCCATTGGCCAGGATAACTCGAGTGGCCAGCCTGCAATCGTGCGCTACGTGGCTGTTGGCCATTAGAAAGCAGTCGTCACCAATTTCTGTAAAGGCCCCTTCTTTGGTCGCCCGACTAACCGTCACGCCCTCGCGCAGGGTCACCCGGTTGCCGATACGCACACCCGTCGGAAGCGCCGCATCAAAACTCAGGTCCTGAGGCAAGCCGCCGATTACACAGTGAGAATCCACGACGCAGTCGTCGCCAAGAATAGTCCCACTGCGCACAACGGCATGCGCCTCCACCCGTGTTCGCGCACCGATCTCAACACCTCCCTCGACAACGGCAAAAGGGCCGATGAAGGCACTTTCATCAATGCGTGTTGCGGTGTCGATCAATGCAGTGGGATGGACAGGCATATCAGCGTTTGCGTTCGTTGCGCTCGGCGTAGCGAACGGTTTTACCTTTCAATTCAAACTCAATCGGGCAGCCCCGCAATTCAAAAGCCTTGTTGATACCACGTACCAGATAGCGCTTGTAACCCTCTTCCAGTTTCGTCGCCCGGTTGCAGAACAAGCGAAAACGGAAAGGCCGATTGCCAATCTGCACGGCGTAATAGATTTTGAAACGCTTGAACTTTACGATCTTCGGTTCGCGCTTCTGCAAAAGTGCATCCAAACATTTGTTCAGGCGCGGCGTCGGCAATGTGCGCCCGGAAATCTCCCACAGCATACGCGCCATGCGCAAGACCCGGTCAATCG
>JBJHBN010000550.1:0-2558 GCA_050485505.1 Opitutales bacterium
GAATATCCGCGGCTTGAAGGCCTTTTTGCGGCCCAAAGACACGCGTTGCGCCCTCGTCTCCAATCAGGGGGTTGCGCACATCGCAGGCAATCCGGACCGGTGGCATTTTGCCATGTAGCTTTAAGGTGCTGCCAACTGTGGCCGCGAGTTTCCAGCGCGCCGGTGTCATTTGCTGAACGGGTTGTAGCTCACGGTCGTAAAATTTCAGCCCCAGCGCCTCAAGGGCACCAACTCCGAGGTCGTTGGTCGCACTGCCACCAATTCCCAGCAGGATTCCGGCAGCTCCCTCGGCCACGGCGTCGGCCATCAATTCGCCCACGCCGTAGCTGCTGGTGTGCCAGGGATCACGTTCCGCAGCGTGCAGGCCTTCGATACCGGCGGCCTGAGCCATTTCAATCACGGCGAGCTGGCCCTGGGCCGGGATTTGTAGGAAATCCACGACCTGGGTGGGCAGTTTTTCCAATTGCACCCAGCCATAGTGTGCTTGCTTTGGTTTGAGGCGGGGACCCGCAACCTCAAGGGTTTTGAGTTCGCCACCGGCCGCAGCTGTGAGAATTTGGGCAAAGCCCTCGCCCCCGTCGGAGAGCGGCATCCATCGAAGTTCGGAGTCTGGACTGTGTTCGCGAAAAACCGACGCGACGGTTTCACAGGCGCTGACGGCGACGAGCGCGTCCTTGAACTTGTCGAATGCGAGCAAGGCTTTTTTCATAGGCTCAAAAAGAGAATGCTTCAACGGAAGGGTCAAGCCGTAGAAGTGAAAAGCCTCGTTGCTGGACTTTTTGGGAAACTTCGTTTACTAATAGGGGTTATAAGGTTTACGGCCAAGCAACTTTTCTTACCTGTTGAAAAAAATCGATTTGCATCCTTGGCCCGGCATTACAGATTAGGCGGCAGTGTTAATGAGTGCACACATCAAGAAAGACAAAGTAGTTGATAGCTCCGGAGCATTTCTGGCGCGTTCGAGCCTTTATCAGGAATTCTTGGCTGAGCGTGAGGAAATTCTCAAACACAAATGGATCGAGTCGGAGAAGGCAGGCCGCGACATTGGCTTTGAGCGTGCTTTGCTGGATTGGATTCGCAGGCACCGTGACGGCTGGCGGACCGCCCGTCGCGAAGACTCGGTAGTTGGAAAGGTTTGATCGCGGTATTTGCTATCTTTTTGCTTGTCAGCATCGCGTTAAGCCCTAGCTTCCTTCCCTTTTCACCAGAATTTATACCATGCCGAGAGAACACATCATTTTGGAATGCACCGAAGCCCGCGCAGAGAACAAGCCTGTTTCGCGCTACATGTCGTGCCGCAATAAGAAGCTGCAGCAGGGCCGCGTCGAAAAGAAGAAGTATAACCCGCATCTGCGCCGTCACACTCTGCACCGCGAAATTAAGTAAGCGGAGCAGCTATTGAATTTATCCAAAAAAGCCGAATCAGAAACGATTCGGCTTTTTTATGTCGACGATCAACCGTAGGCACGGCGGTCCCCGTTGCGCAGGAAGGGGTTACAGGCATCGTTCCGCGCTCGGGACGATCGCGGCTACGTAGGTGCGCCGGACCCCGGCGCACGGTGCCTCAGCCCACCGGGTTGTTACTTTCCAGACGCACCATCACCGATCGGGCCATTTCGCGAAATGCCTTTGCTGCGGTGCTGTTGGGGTAGGAGATCGTGATCGGCAGACCACGGTCGCCACCTTCGCGGACATCGCTGTCGAGGGGAATCTGTGCCAGCAGTGGGGCATCCAAGTCCCTTGCCGTCAATTGTCCACCTCCTTCGCCAAAAATGTGCTGGCGGCTGCCGTCTGGTGCCTCTAGATAGCTCATGTTTTCGCAGATACCGATAATCGGCACGGAAACCTTTTCAAACATGCGGGCACCGCGGCGGGTTACGTCCACAGCTACCTTTTGCGGAGTCGTGACGATCAAGGCAGCATCCACTGGAAAGGTCTGCACCAAGGAAAGCTGGGCGTCGCCAGTTCCCGGCGGGAGGTCAACCACCAGGGTGTCGATTTCACCCCAGTTGACGTGTTGGGCGAATTGCGAAATGGCATTGTTTATCATCGGGCCACGCCAGACGACCGGCGCATCGGCATCCACCAACAGTGCCATAGACATCACCTTGATACCGAAATTCTCGGGGGGGACGATCTTTTCATTTTCGATCTCTGGCCGCACGTGCAGCCCCATCATCTGTGGAATTGATGGACCATAGATGTCGCAGTCCAGCAGGGCAACCCTGCGGTCGCTGCCGTTCTCGCTCAGCTCCTGGCTGATGGCGCAGGCTAGATTGGTGGCGACGGTTGATTTGCCAACACCTCCTTTGCCACTGGCTACGGCAATGATCCGGCGAATGCCAGGCATTTTGACCGCACTCTGCTGGCCACTGGCAGCCGAGGTCGCTCCCTTCGGTGCTTGCACCGCGATGTTGCATTCGACGCCTTCGATACCTTCGAGGGCCGAAAGCGTTGATTCCACCGCTTCTTTGATTTCGGTCGGAATCTTCGGGTTGCCGGTGGTCAGACTTAGATTGACCCGGGCTGTTTTGCCTTCCAGGGCAACCTCCTGAACC
>JBJHBN010000551.1:0-2555 GCA_050485505.1 Opitutales bacterium
CCCTCGGAATGAGCCTACCCAACAGCAGTGGCCAGCTGGCGGTGTCCAAGGACAAACGCAACGATTCCGAGCGTGCCGGTGCGGCGGTTCTGGATCTGCTGGACAAGAATATCCGCCCGCTCGACATCATGACCCGCAAGGCCTTTGAAAACGCCATCACGGTGGTCATAGCACTCGGCGGATCGACCAATGCGGTGCTGCACCTGCTGGCCATTGCCCACGCTGCAAATGTGCCTTTGACGCTGGAAGACTTTACTGAGATCGGCAAGCGCACACCCGTGCTCTGTGACCTCAAACCTTCGGGCAAATACAGCATGGCCCATTTCAGCCGCATCGGCGGTGTGACGCCCTTGATGAAGCGCCTGCTCGATGCCGGCCTGCTGCACGGCGACTGCATGACCGTGACTGGCAAGACTCTTGCGGAAAACCTCGCCGACACTGAGGACTACGGTGCCGACCAGGATGTGGTTTACCCGCTGGACAAGCCTTTGAAGGCGGACAGCCACCTGCGCATTCTCTACGGCAACCTGGCGCCCACCGGCGCCTGCGCCAAGATTAGTGGCAAGGAAGGCCTTAAGTTCAGCGGTAAAGCCATTGTTTTTGAATCCGAAGAACACGCCCTGCGGGGCATCCTCGACAAATCCGTGCAATCAGGCCACGTCATCGTCGTCCGCAACGAAGGACCTGTCGGCGGACCCGGCATGCGTGAAATGCTCGGGCCCACCAGCGCCGTCATGGGTCGTGGACTCGGCAAGGATGTCGCCCTCATCACCGATGGACGTTTCTCCGGCGGCAGTCACGGCTTTGTGGTTGGTCACATCACTCCGGAAGCCGCTGTGGGCGGCCCAATCGGGATCATACGTAACGGCGACACGATCACCATCGACGCAGTGAACAACGAAATCAACCTCGAGATTTCCGAAGCTGAATACGAAGCCCGCCTGAAGGCCTTCACCCCGCCCGCTCCCAAGGAAAAGCGCGGTGTGTTGGCCAAGTATGCGGCCTCAGTAAGCAGTGCGAGCGAAGGTGCAGTCACCGACAAATACCTATAATTTATGAGTTGGGAACACTTCAAAAAGTCTCAATACCGCAACGCAGAGCTGGCCTTTGGCCTGGATTACAGTCGGATGGACCTGTCCGACCAAGTGTTCGAAAGCATGGAGTCCCGTCTCCAAGCGGCCTACAAGCACATGCTCGAACTCGAGGGCGGCGCCATTGCCAATCCGGACGAGGAACGCATGGTCGGCCACTACTGGTTGCGCAACAGCAAGCTGGCACCCAGTGACGCTGTCCAGGCGGAGATCGAAGAAACGCTGCAGCGCATTCACGATTTCAGCCGTAAGGTGCACAGCGGCGAAATCAAGGGCGCCGGTGGCAAGTTCACTGATCTGCTGGTAATTGGCATCGGCGGCTCAGCGCTCGGTCCTCAGTTTGTGGCCCAAGCTTTGGGGCAGCCGGACGAGGACCGCATGCGGGTCCACTTCTTCGACAACACCGATCCCGACGGCATTGACCTGGCGCTTGCGCCCCTGCGCGGACAGCTCAGCCAAACGCTTTGTCTGGTCATTTCCAAGAGCGGAGGCACCCCGGAAACCCGCAACGGCATGCTCGAAGCGAGCCAGGCCTTCCTCAGCGAAGGGCTTGAATTTTCCGCCCATGCGGTTGCCATCACGGGTGACGGCAGTCGCCTCGACCAGCTCGCCGTCGAAGAAAAGTGGCTCGAGCGCTTCCCGATGTGGGACTGGGTAGGCGGGCGTACCAGCGAACTCGCCGCCGTAGGCCTGTTGCCAGCGGCCCTGCAAGGTCTGGACATTCGCGAAATGCTTGAAGGCGCCGCGCAGATGGACACCCTGACCCGTGGCACCGAAACCCGTTCCAATCCGGCCGCCCTATTGGCGCTGTGTTGGTATCAGGCAACGGGCGGCAAGGGTGAAAAAGACATGGTCATCCTGCCCTACAAGGACCGCCTCATGCTCTTCTCCAAATACCTGCAACAGCTGATCATGGAATCACTGGGCAAGGAGAAGGACCTCGACGGCAAGGTCGTGCATCAAGGCATCGCCGTTTACGGCAACAAGGGCTCAACCGACCAACACGCCTACGTGCAGCAGCTGCGCGACGGCATCAACAACTTCTTCGCCACCTTTATCCAGGTGTTGAAAGACCGCGAGGGCGCCTCGATTGAAGTCGACCCCGGTGTAACCAGCGGCGACTACCTTAACGCCTTCCTACTCGGAACGCGCCAAGCGCTCAGCGAAAACGCCCGGCAGTCGATCACCCTCACCATCGACGAAGTCAACCCCCGCACCGTCGGCATGTTGATCGCCCTCTACGAACGTGCGGTCGGTCTCTACGCCCACCTCGTCAACATCAACGCCTACCACCAGCCCGGTGTCGAGGCCGGCAAGAAAGCCGCATCAAACTACCTGCACCTGAAGAGCCGCCTGCTCGATCACCTGCAGAGTCACACTGGCAGCTTCTTCAGCATTGACGAGATTGCCGCTGCGCTGGATTGCAAAGGCGACGAGGAAAACCTCTTTAAACTGCTCGAACAC
>JBJHBN010000552.1:0-2553 GCA_050485505.1 Opitutales bacterium
CATCATTGGCTATGTTGTCATACTTTATCAGTCTCATGGTTTTCCTCCTTTTTAAATGCTTTTAATCGAGTGGATTTCAACAAGCATTCTGCATAAACAATGCCAACCCATGATTAAGCATAAAATGCTTATAGTAATCGACTTAAGAACATTCCAGAAAAACCGGAAAGAGCCATTATGACACAACCAGAGTCACGCCCAACGAGAATGGGTAATTTTGACTCACCCCACACGACAGCCCGCCGCCAGAGACTAAAAGCTATCCAAAAAAAAGTTATGCAAACAGGTGCAGCTTCAGCCGTTCCGACAAAAGGCGAACAGCCATAAGGCCACGGACACTGGTTCCACGACTGTCGATGCGCGGCGAATAGGCAGCGATGCCCATCTGCCCGGGAACCACCACCAGCAGACAGCCCGAAACGCCACTCTTGGCGGGTAGGCCAACATCGTAGACCCAGCGGCCGGCATCGTTATACATGCCACATGAGAGCATCACACTCAGCACCTTGCGCACAACTACCGTTTCGTGTACGGCTCTACCTTCTCCCGGCAGTCGCCCCCCATTCGCCAGACATGCTCCCAGGCGGGCGAGCTGATCCGTGGTCGCACACAGGGAACAGTGGGCAAAATACAGTTCCAACACCTCCTTGACCGGATGATCGAGCAGTTTGAAATTCTTCAGGAGATGCGCAATTGCCCGATTCCGCTCACCAGTAGTCAGCTCCGATTCCAACACCGCCTGATCGATATCGAGGCTGTCCACACCCATGGCCGAGGCAAAAAAGGAGCGGCTTTTCGGCAAGGCGTCCTCGCCACAAATGGACAACAGCAGGTCGGCAATGGCAATGGCCCCGGTATTGACCATCGGATTGAAAGCACGGCGGTGTTGATCCAGCTTCACTATCGAATCGAAGTCCTCCCCGGTCGGCTCAACCCCGACCCGCTGCCCCAGCTTTTCCTCATCACAGTGCGACAACACACAGGCATGGGCCAGCACCTTCGACACCGATTGCAGGGTAAAAGCCTGCCGCCTGTCCCCCACTGCATAACAATTGCCCTCCGTGTCACACACCGACAAAGCAAAAAATTCCGGATTAACCGAAGCCAATTGTGGAATATAGCCCGCAAGCTCACCCTCTTCGACCGCCCGAGCCTCCTCGTAAACCTCCTGCAGCACCCCCTGTATTGTCTCTTCCTTCATCATAGCCTCAAAGCCCAATCGACAGGAACCCTTCCGGCAACGATAAAGATTTCGACATCCGGCCTAGGCAAAAACCAGTCTACTGTCTGGGCTGAATCTTTACCATAAAGCAGTGAAGCTTTTGAACCCAGGCTCCTTTTCCAGTTGAAAGGCATCGTCTCATTCGAATTTCAGGCACAAGACTGATCTTGTCTCACGCCCTATTTCAATGATCCGTACTTCATCTCCCATGTATAGATCACCGTCCAAACCCCACCGACTCTCCGATTTTGCGGTACCAATGTACCAGCATATAATGAATAGTCGGCGTGGTTGGCATGATGCTGGCATCCATTAGCCAGACGACTGAAAATTAGTCACTTTTTGCCATGGTCGGACCGCCTGCCCAACTCAGGCGGCGCGAACCGGGCCAGACCATGTGGTCTGAAGTCTCCGTCCCTCTGCCGACGCTGAGGAGCCTGCGATCCACGCAACTCATTCACTTCCGGTTGGCATGTCCCTTCTTGCGCTCCAGCGAATCGTCTACCCAAACCGCTCTCCCAGCAGGAAGAATAGAACCGATCAGCGCCCCTAAACTGGTTATCAAACTGAAAACAGGGTTTACCGTACCCGGCTGCCAACGCGACTACTCACTCAAACCAAACCCTGGAGACATATCGAACTACAAACACCTATGAAACCTATAGACTTAATTAGAAAAACGATCATTCCCTGCGGCCTCATAGCTGCCGGCGGGCTTCTAGCCCAGGAAGTGGAAACTCCCGATGAAGACACGCTCTTTGAACTCTCGCCCTTCGCCGTAGATGCAGGCGAGCACGTGGGCTATCGCGCGACTTCCACCCTCGCTGGCACGCGGATTCGCACCAACCTTCGAGACGTTGGTGCATCCATCTCGGTTGTTACCGAAGAATTTCTCGATGACTCAGCCTCGCAAAACCTCGAAGACGTCCTCATTTATACCTCCAACACCGAAGTCGGCGGCTTGGGTGGAAATTTCAGTGGAGCCCAGGGCTTCGGGCTCGGCTCAGTGATTCCCGAACTTCAACGCGACAGTAACTCAGGAGGCATCACGCGCGTCCGTGGCCTCGCCGAGGCTGACCTAACACGTGACTTCTTCATTACGGATGTTCCCTTCGATTCCTACAACACCGACCGCATTACCGTCCAGCGCGGAGCCAATGCGACGCTATTCGGACTGGGCAGTCCCGGGGGTGTGATCAACAACAACCTGATCAAGGCGGATTTCAACGGCAATCGGGGTCGGATTCGATTTCAAACCGACGAGCACGGAACTCAGCGGTTTTCATTCCGCTCACACAATGAGTTGATCGATAACACCTGGTCGATATTTA
>JBJHBN010000553.1:0-2549 GCA_050485505.1 Opitutales bacterium
TATGGACACACCTGGTTTCAGTTCTTCGATGCGTTGAGCCGTGGCCAACATCGGCACGAATCCTCGCACATGGTTCCAGGTCATACCTCGCAGCTGGATATTTGTCTTCATTAGCGATAAAAAATTGGCGATCCTCCCGTCGCGCTGGAAGCGTATGCCGCTTCGACGGTTGCCATTGTGTTGTAGGCGTCTGCAACTGAGGTTGGCAGCTCGCTGGTCTCATTGTTGGCATAGCGCATCAGACTGGCCATGGTGCCGATGAAAGCGTGAGGATACCAACTGCCCTCCAGCTTGATTGACTTCCAGATAGGGGTATCGGAGTCGTTTTCAAATGTGCAGTATTCGAACCAGTCCGCTTCGCCATCAGGATAATTCATCAGCAGGCCGATCTGGATCTTTATCGCGCCGCGGGACCCTTCCAGCTTGAGGTAGCTTTCCTGGTGTTTCAGACCGTATTTGTGTCCATGGTTGGTGCTGATAGTTGCCCGAACCTGCTCCCCGTAGTTCAAAAGAATGTTGGTGCGGGTGGCTTCGAGGTTGGGGCTTCCCGGATGTTTCAAGGTATGGGCAAAGACGGATTGGGCGTTGCCCAGAAAGGAGCGGATCAGGTCGATGTAGTGAACACTGTGGTAGAGAATCTCAACCCGGGGTAGACCTTCGAGGAAACTCCAGAGATGCCAGGGCATGTAGACGTTCACACGGACCTCGATATCGTGCAGACTGCCGATCGTTCCCTCCGCCAGCATTTGTTTGGCCGCAAGGATATATGGAGCGTAGCGCAGTTGGAAGTTCACCGCGGCCTTCAGCTTTTTGCGTTGGCAGGTCTGAAGGATCTTTTCGGCTTGTCCAATGTTCTCGCCCATTGGCTTTTGGATGAGCACGGCGGAGCCATCCGGCAGGTCTTCAATAATGTCGAGGATCGCATGGGCCGGGACCGCGAGGTCAAAAACCGTGTTCGCAGGAGCGGCGTCGATTGCCTGATCCAGCGAGTCCGCTACACGTTCGATGGCGAATTCAGATGCAAGTGCGGATGCCCGTTTCGGGTCGAGATCGTAAATGCCCTCAACCTCGAAGCCAGCAAGTCGATAGGCCGGCAGGTGCGCGTCTTTTACGATGCCTCCAGCGCCAATCAAGGTGATCGGTCGCGGGGATTGGGGCAACTCGGGAGACTGGGATAATTCCGTTCGAGTCATTTCATTTGCAAAATAGATTTTCATATATGAAAGTAAAGGACGAATGGATAATCGAGAAACTTATTCGGTTCCGGCCCTTGAGCGGGGTCTGGATTTGGTTGAAGCACTGGCCGATGCATCGGAGCCGCTATCTTTGGCGGAATTGGCCCAGGCTGTGGGGAGGAGCAGCAGTTCAATTTTTCGGATGATCAACTGTCTCGAGCGGCGCGGGTATGTGTTGAAGGATGTTGCCTCGGGAAAATACACGCTGTCCCTGCGCTTCTTTTCGATCGCCCATTCAGTGCGTCCGCTGGAGCGTCTTATGCAGGTGGCACGTCCGGAAATGCGCGTGTTCGCCGAAAAGCTCAACGTCTCCTGTCACCTGAGCGTTCTAGACAGGCACCGCCTGGTAGTCGTCGCGCAGGAGGAGGGCGCTGCAAAGGTTCGCCTATCTATTGATGTGGGCGGTGTTTTTGATCCGGTCGCCACCGCATCGGGGCTGTTGTTGCTTTCGCAATTGGAAGAATGGGAGTTGCAGAGCACAGTCGCCCATTCTGCGACCTTTGAATCCGCAAGTTCCCGCGAGCGTGCGAGGTTGGGTGAGGAGTTGAAAGACATCCGCGCAAAAAACTTTTCAAAGGCCCAGGATCAGACGGTTGTGGGAGTGCGCGACTGGTCGGTCCCGGTGGGTGGGAGTCAGGTGGGTATTCGCGCGGCCCTGACGGTGTCCTTTTTCGCTAGAAAACAGGAAAAGCTTTCTGAAAAGAAACTATTGGAAGCAATGCGGGAAACCGCGAAACGGATAAATCAAAAAATGGGAGTTGTTTAAATGAAGCCACAATACTTCGAGGACTATGTATTGGACGAAGAACGTTCTGCGACAGGTCGCACCATCACTGAAGCGGACATTGTTTTGCATGCTGGTCAAACCGGCGATTTCTACCCCCACCACATGGACGCGGAGTGGTGTAAGAAGCAGGATTTTGGCCAGCGCATCGCCCACGGCACGCTTGTTTTCAGCGTTGCCGTTGGATCCACCGCAGGCGAAATCAACCCCCATGCGTTTTCCTATGGCTACGACCGTCTACGCTTTATCAAGCCCGTCTTTATCGGTGATACCATATACTCGACTGTCTCGATCAAAGAAAAGCGCGACGACCCCAAGCGCCCTGACCATGGCATCGTGGTCGAAGCTCTGACCGTCCGCAATCAGAGTGACGCAACCGTATTGTACTGCGAGCACCTGTTGTTAGTGAAGCGGAGCGAAGGGTGAGGCGATTCATACAGAGATGATGAAGTCAGGTAGGGTCGGATCGCCGAGCCGACCGCTCATCGGAACCAGCAATAACACTCGGTCCTGGCAAAAAGGTTCCTTTG
>JBJHBN010000554.1:0-2542 GCA_050485505.1 Opitutales bacterium
GCATATGGGGTCGGGGGACTATTCGATGTCATTCTGGATAAGGCATAAACCATCAACGAGTATGGCTGGTCGTGTGCTGAGTTTTGGTGGTGGTAGTCGTGGTGTGTTTGAGCATTGGCGCATGGATCCGCCGACTTCGATGCCCGGAATTGAGGTTTTTGCCAATGATTATACTGTGGGCGCGGTGCTTTACGATGGGAGCAGGTCATACAGTGCGGTCGCTAATGGTGTTTTCACTCCCAATGAGTGGATTCATATTGTGGTTACTGTTGACCGAAGCGAATCCATGTCACTGTGGGTAAATGGAAAGAGGAGCAGTTGGGTTTCGATTGATCAAGCTGTTGGTGTCGATATTAGTTCGGGCCAGCCTTTGGTTTTCGGTAGGAGCGCGCGTTTAGATCATGAGAACTTGTATTGGTCCGGGAAATTGGATCAGTTGAGGTTTTACAATCGTGCATTGAATCCGTCGGAGATATTAGACCTTTTCGACGAATTGCCGCGAGGACCCTTTTTACCGGATGTGGTGAAGCCTGTAGAGGGAGCATGGTTTACTGACCCGCGGTTTGGAGAAATGTATGGAGGTGAGGGCACTTGGGCTTTCTCGCCACATATCGGATGGCTGGAATTTGGTAGCTTTCCATGGCTATATCATCCAACGATTGGTTGGCTTGCTTATATGTTTGGGCATGTGGGTGAGCAGGTCTGGCTGTTTCAGCCTGAGAAGAAGTGGATGGTAGTCCCTGAGGTTCCTGATGGGTCATTCATGCACTATGATGAGGAGTGGAAGACCGGTAGTTTTCGGTAGGACTCATCTGTGAGTCTATAAGTTAGGTCCCACCCCCGGTTTTTTTATGTCGTAAGATTTGGTCTGGAAGAATGACTGTCGGTTTGGAAAGCATATCGTAGAGCCAAAGTGTAGTAGGTCGACCAACCGAATTACCTACAATGTAAGTTGCTTTATTGCAGGGCGACAGAAAGAAATTACCTAGAGATGAACAAAGACTCGGATAGAACCGTTTACCTGATTGCAAATGGCGATCTGCGCCAAAGTGCCAATGTGGCTTGTTGGCCGGCTCAAAAGGCGATGGAAGATCGGCTAAGTAATGCAGTCGAATCCCATGGGTTTCAGATTAATCGAGCGCACCCCTACAAGTCACAGCTAAAGCACGGATTTATCGGTAGTCAGAGGGAGGGCATGGATCTTTTTGCCAGCCTGGACCGATCAGTCCCGATTGTTGTGGCAGAAAGTGTCTGGCAGTATAGCCACCATGTGTTGCATGGTCTCATCGATCATGAAGCACCGATTTTAACCGTTGCGAATTGGTCAGGCAGATGGCCCGGTCTCGTAGGTATGCTGAATTTGAACGGATGCCTGGCCAAGGCCGGGATTAATTACAGTAGCTTATGGAGCGAAAACTTTGATGATGATTTCTTTCGAGAGAATCTCGGGAAATGGCTAAAGACCGGAATAATTCATCATTCGGATAGTCACGTGACTGCATACTCTGATGCCATGATACCTTCAAAAGCGTGCAGGGTCGGCGAGAGGATTGCCTTCGATCTTCGTAAGAATAAGGCTATAATGGGTGTTTTTGATGAAGGTTGTATGGGCATGTACAATGCAATTATTCCGGATGAGTTGCTGTTTACAACAGGAGTCTATAAAGAGCGGCTGAGCCAAAGCGGGCTGTATGCGAGGATGCGTGAGGTCTCGGATTCAGAGGCCAAGGGCGTTTACAACTGGTTGATCCAAAAGGGTTTTAATTTTCATTATGGTAGTAACCCGGATACCGACTTGCTTCAAGAGCAAGTCATTGAGCAATGCCGCATGTATGTCGCTGCCTGCCGAATTGGAGATGAGTTTGGATGTGATGCAATTGGAATTCAATATCAGCAGGGTCTAAAGGACCTCTGTCCGGCGAGTGATCTGGCCGAAGGTATCCTGAACAATACAGATCGCCCTCCGGTAAAAAATGCAGCGGGCAGAATTATTCGATCAGGAAAACCATTTACACATTTTAATGAAGTCGACGAATGCGCGGGCTTGGACGGTATTCTTACCCAACGGGTACACGAAGCATTGGGGCAGCCGGTCGAAAACACCTTGCATGATTTGCGATGGGGTGATTGGGACCGAAGTCAAACTACGATGGATTACATCTGGGTTTTCGAGATTAGCGGCGGGGCACCACCAGCCCATCATGTCGATGGATATCGGGGAACTCATGGTTTCCGTCAGCCGTCGATGTATTTTCACCTTGGAGGTTCCACCTGCTCTGGAGTGGCAAAGTCCGGTGAGATTGTTTGGAGTCGAATCTATGTTGAAAACGGCAGGCTAAAAATGGACCTCGGCCGAGGAAAAGCTATTTCTCTTCCCGACGAAGAGACACGGCGACGTCTCGATTCAACTACACCACAGTGGCCAATCATGCATGCAGTCACCTATGGTGTGAGTCGTGATCAAATGATGGCTCGACATAAGGCGAACCATATTCAGGTGGTCTATGCAAACTCTCCTCAGGACGCAGACTTAGCCATGTAT
>JBJHBN010000555.1:0-2540 GCA_050485505.1 Opitutales bacterium
TTTGTGGTCCGCAGCGACCATCCTCAAAGCGGATCGCGGTGCCATCTGGCACGCGAAAGCGCCAATTAACATCCATCGGTTGGCTGTAGGTAGCTATTTCGGATCTTTCCGCCCGCAGTTTGGTCGGGAAAATGGGTTCGCGTCCGGTGGGATGGGGTGCGGACAGAGCCTCGCGCACATCCTTGCGTGAATGGGGAGAAGGGTAGATCCAGAATCCGGCCCGGAGTTGGTGCCAGGCACCCAAATAGAAGGATTGACGCTCGCTTTGAAGGTAGGGTGAGTTGGGCCCGCCCAGATCGGGGCCTTCATCCCAGTCCAGGCCAGCATTCTTCAGGCTGGCACGGGCAGCTTCGTCGTATTCGGGCTTGCAGCGGGCACGGTCGAGGTCATCACAGCGGTAGACGATCCGGCCATTAGCGGCCCGGGCGCGCTCCCAGGCAATGGAAAAAGTCGCGATGTGCCCAGCATGCAGATAGCCGCTGGGCGTTGGGGCAATGCGTCCGCAGTAGCTGGTTTCCGGCATGGCAGGCGTGGCCTCTGTGCCTTTTTATTCGCTGAACCGCTCGGCCATGGCGACGGCTTTCAGCATACCCTTGGCTTTGTTCACGGTTTCGTCGTATTCGTTGCGCGGGACGGAGTCTGCGACCAGGCCGGCACCGCTTTGCACGTAGATGGTCTTATCTTTGATCAGGGCCGTGCGAATCGCGATGCAGCTGTCCAGGTTGCCGTCGTAACTGAAATAGCAGAGGGCACCCGCGTAGGGGCCGCGTTGCTCCTTTTCCTGCTCGGCGATGATCTGCATAGCGCGGATTTTGGGTGCACCGCTGACGGTGCCGGCGGGGAAGGTTGCCCGCATCAAGTCGTAGGCACTGCGCTTTGGGTCAATCTGGCCCTCGACCTGTGAGACAATGTGCATTACGTGCGAGTAGCGCTCAACAATCATGTACTCTGGCACTTTGACAGAACCGTATTCGCAGACCCGGCCAAGATCGTTGCGGGCGAGGTCGACAAGCATAAGGTGCTCAGCGCGCTCCTTTTCGTCCGCCAGAAGATCTTCCTCGTGGGCGTTGTCCTCTTCCACACTGCGGCCGCGGGGGCGCGTGCCTGCGATTGGACGCAGTTCAGCCAGCCCATTGGTCAGGCGCACATGCACTTCCGGGGAAGCCCCAACCAGCGCAAACTCTCCGCAATCGTAGAGGAACATGTAGGGCGAAGGATTCACGATGCGCAGCGCCCGGTAAAGACTCAGTGGGTCGGGCTTAAAGGGCTTCTCGAAGCGCTGGCTGCCAACCACCTGGATGACGTCACCAGCGCGGATGTATTCCTTGCAGCGGTCCACCATGGACTCAAAGGCTTCGGGGGTGAAATTGCCGTCCGGCACCTCAGGGACTCCGGGATCCTGCACGGGCAGAGTTGGAATGGCGCGGCCCTTGCGCAGGGTCTCCGCCAGCTCCTGAAGGGCTTCTTTGGCATGGGCGTAGGCGGATTCAACGGATTGCTCCTCGTCCAAGTGGGTGTTTACCAATAGGCGCAGTGTCTGCCGGGCGCGGTCAAATATGACCAGAGTATCGCTGATGAGAAAGTGTGCGACCGGCATTTTCAGCGGATCCTTTTCCGCAACCGGGACAGTGGGTTCAACGCAGTGGATGTATTCGTAGCCGAGGTAGCCCACTGCTCCGCCCACGAAGCGTGGCATGTCCGGAAGCTGAACGGGCTGGTATTGGGCCATTTCCGCTTCCAGGAGTTCGAGTGGATCTTTCGGAGTCGGCACGCGTTGCTCTTTTCCGTCGCGGCTGCGAATCAACGTTTCACCGCCCAGGGTCGCACGAATTGTTTTGCGCGGATTGCAGCCGATAAAGGAGTAGCGGTTGAGGTTCGCGCCCCCCTCGATCGATTCGAGCAGAAAAGCGGAATCGTTGTCCGCTTTCAGCTTCGCGTAGACGGAGACCGGCGTTTCGTAGTCGGCCATCAGCTCACAGTAGACTGGGATCAGGTTACCCTGGTTCGCCAACTTGGTGAACTCATCGAATTGAGGAAAAATCTGCATGGGAGATAGTTATTCTACCGTGACGCTTTTAGCCAGGTTGCGCGGCTTGTCGACATCGCAATTTCTCGCCAAGGCGGTATAGTAGGCCAACAGCTGTACGGGGATCGATGCGAGTACCGGTTGCACCACTTCATGCGCTTCAGGAATCTCGATCACGGCGTCTGCCAAGTCTGCAGGAAAGTCCTTGCCAGCGTCCGTGACGGCGATCACAGGGCCCTTGCGGGCACGGATTTCCTGGATATTTGCCAAGGATTTCTGGAAAATCTCGCTCTTCAAGGCGAAGGCAACCGTAGGACATTCCGGGCTGATCAGAGCGATGGGACCGTGTTTCATTTCGGCGGCCGGATAGCCCTCGGCGTGGATGTAGGAAACTTCTTTCAGCTTGAGGGCACCCTCCAAAGCAATCGGAAACATTGCCTGACGACCGAGAAACAGGTAATCCGATTTTTCGGCAAAACGTTCGGCGATCTCCTTGATTTGCTCGGTCTGATTG
>JBJHBN010000556.1:0-2535 GCA_050485505.1 Opitutales bacterium
GATCACTGATGCGCACATCGGCATCTACCTGGTCAACGTCCACGAACACATTTGCTCCTGGCAAGCCGGTTCCAAGACTTGTGATGGTTACCAGGTCCGTTCCAGTGCCGACAATCAAGTCATCGCCAACCGTCACGCCGGTCGTCCCACCGTCAACACCGATCTCGATATTAAAAGCTGGGATAGTAAGAAGCGCCCGCGACAGCTCCAGATCATCCGCAATATTGCTCTGGATCGCAACCGTGTGGATGGATCCATCGGTGCGGTTCAGATGGATGATGCGAACGTCGTCCGTATACGTGCCTGCGAGTTCCAGTCGATTTGCAGAGCCTGCAAACGACATGTCGACCAGCAGATCATTGCCCGCTCCCATGGTGCCGAGATGGCGGATCGTGTCGATGTTCTCGATCGTGCCGCCAGTGAGCAACTGGGTGTTCGCATTCGTATTGGTATGGAGAATCAGACGATCATTCCCGCCGGGGCCACCGTCCACGGTGTCACCAGCACCAAAGCTGTGAGTGGATGGGAAGGCAGTTGCGGTGAAGATGAAATCGTCATCTCCAGATCCACCAGTCGCATCGATGTCTCCATTCACCACGCCAAACGTCATGGTGTTGTTGCCATCGCCGGCATTGGCCATGATATTTCCCGTCACATTGTTGAACAGGAAGGTATCATTGCCGTCTCCCGCACGGACTTCAATGTTGCCCGTAAACGCGTCGGGTAGATTCAAACCCACGTTGAATATGTTGTTACCGTTACCGAGATCAACTTCTACATCACCACTATGCACGTTGAAGTTGATTACGTCGTTGCCATCGAAGGTCGTAATGGTCAGCAGGCCGGTGCCAGTGCCGGTGTTGTTGAAGATGAGGTTGTTGCTGATCGTCGAACCTTGCATGTCAACATCCGCGCCAGCGGAGTTTCCGGTAAATGTTGCAACGAAAGCGGCCATAAGAGGCGTGGCATCAACCGTGCGGACAGTGTTGAGGCTCAGTCCGGACAGGTTGAGGGCTGCGGTGCCTTGAATCGTTACGTCACGGGCGACACTAGCGAGAGTAAAGATGTTGCCAAGAGGCAGAGAGCCAGTGCTGTTGATAGAGACTATTTCGTAACCCGAATTGGCTCCACCACCCGCATGGTTGAGAACCAATGCCGAGTTATTTGCATTGCGGACATTGACCATCAGCGCATCGTCAGTGCCGTCTGTCGCGGTTCCGATGTGATTGATAGTGAAAGTGCGTGGGATAGCGAGCACATCATCATAGATGCCGACGGTGTCGAGAGCAGTTTGCAGGTTTAGGATCGTCGGGCTCTGAAGTGGATTGCGGAAATTGATCGTGTCGATCGCATTTGCGTTGATCACGTCGAGAACAGGAATGACCGGCAAAAGTCCGAGGAGTGCTGGAATAATCCCGCCCGGCGCCGAAATGTTCACGACTTGAATGTTGGTGAGACCGGCGGGGCTGACGAAGGGGTCTACCAATTCCGTATTGAGCGTGTTGCGACCGCCTCCGCCATCGATGTCGTCGGTATTGTTCAGCTTCTGGGTGAAGCCAAAGAGCCCGTTTTGTTGAAGCGGCGCATTGTAAACGTCGTCACCGTCACCGCCCTGGAAGGCGGCACCTGCATCCGTGCCTGTGGTTAGTTCGAAAGTCTGGCCGAGGATTGGGGTGCCAGGACGATCTTCAAACTGGCCATAGAGCTGGTAATGATGCAGCGCGTTTGTGAAGTGGCCATCGGCAATCGCGCCGGCTACGTCGGGGTTGGCAGCAAGATACACAGCCGAATCGAACTGGGCGAGCAACAGCGCCGCATCGGCACTCGGAGCACGACCTTCGGCAGCACCATACATCAGGAAGTGCTGCAGCGGGCTAACGAAAATGCCTGCCGTTACAGCAGCAGCCACATCGGGGTTCTGAGCCAGATAGTAGGACGTGTCGAAGTTTGCGTTCGGGTCACGACCTTCAGCCCAACCGAACTGGTTGTAGTGCGCCAGGCCGCTTTCCATCTGTCCCAGCGTTACCGCAAGGAACACGTCCGCATTGTTTGTGAGGTAATAGGATTCGTTGAATTGCATAGGCATGGGGATCTTCCCTCATTAGAGTTCAGCGCCTCCCTCCGCCACTGGGGCGGAAAGAACTGCAACTGCTCCCTGCCCATCGTCGATGGGAAAGGAGCATTCGGGCCTAAACAGTGGGAAGAACCTGGAGAGATTGAATGTCAGTCGATTGCCGCGGATTCCATTTGATGCCAACGGCATCCCGTCAAAGCTATCGCCAGTTCGGATACTCTCCCGACGTCCCCCTCTCCTGCTTCAGCGCGAACCGGACTCCTATACAGTGAATCCAATACCGAGGACAACGGTAAAAAATGCATTACCACCGCAAAAACTCGATGCGTGCCATTCACAGCTGGGATGGTAAAGAACAGGCGTTCAATTGCCTTCCAGACGACGGTGAACCGCCGCGCTTCAGGCCACGAGAGCCAGGGCATCGGCCACGGTATCCGAATGACCGAGAATGCTGATCATGG
>JBJHBN010000557.1:0-2532 GCA_050485505.1 Opitutales bacterium
AGGTATAACAAAGCTGCCTTCACTTTCAGGATTCTTCAGACCAGACTTCACAGCACACAACAAACGAACAACTCATGGGGGAAAAACCGACGACCACCTGGGGACGGCCAACACGCTATGCGAGCAAGCTGACCATCGGCTATCTACTAATCGCCCTTCTCTACATCCTTTTGTCTACCGCCGTGGCCTCCGCATGGGCAGCAGACATCGACTCCCTGGCCCGAATCGAAAAGGTTAAAGGCATCGCTTTCATCGCCATAACGGCCATTGCGCTGTTCTTTCTCACACGTTACCTCTTGCAAAAGCTGGAAGACCAGATCGAAAGATCCGTGGCCAAAGAGCGTCAACTTGAAGCGGAAGAAAACCGGACCATAGCCAAATCGATGATTGGTTCGATCGCCCACGATTCCAACAATATGCTTTCAACGATCCTGTTTGGATCAGAGTTGCTAAGGGCTCAGGGAGCTCTGGCCGAAAAACAATTGGACACACTCGGCCGAATAAAGAGCGCGGGTGAACAGATTCGCGAGTTGAACAACCGCCTGATCGAGGCCAGCCACTTCGACGACAAACTGCCAGTCGAGGTCTTTGACGTGAGAGAAGCCATGCAGGAGGTTTTGCATCTTGCCAGAGCCAGCGCAAGGGTGCACCAGGCAAATTGTAAGATCCAGCTGACCGGCGAAAGCGCGGGTCTACGCGCCAACCGTCACCTACTTATTCAGGCCATACAGAATCTAATTTTCAACGCGGCGGATGCAGCTGGCCGCAATGGAATCATCGAAATCCGCCTGCGCCCCAGGGAAGACTGGTTCGATATAGAAGTCCACGACAACGGTCCGGGCATTCCTGAAAACATACGCGACCGCATCTTCGACCCCTTCTACAGTGAAAAGGCCGAGGGCAACGGCCTTGGCCTAGTCGCGGTCAAGGCCTGCGCAAAAGCCTGCAGTGGCGACGTCTTTGTTGCAGAGTCCGATCTGGGCGGCGCCTGCTTCAGGCTTACACTTCCGAAATCCCGTTGACCTCCTGGCCCGCAAAAACAATCTCCCTCCGTTTTTCATCATGACACAAGCCTCTTCCCGCAAAGTACTCATTCTCGGCTCGGGTGGCCGTGAGCACGCCCTCGTCAACGCCTGCCTTGCCAGCCCGCTGGTAGAACGGGTCGCTGCCGCGCCTGGCAACGGCGGCATGGAAACGGTGGTCGACTGCTTCGCACTAGACATTCAGAATCCCCAAGCTGTGCTGGAATTGGTCCAGGCCGAAGACTTCGACTGGGTCATCATTGGCCCGGAGGCCCCAATGACCACCGGCCTCGCGGATACGCTACGGGATGCAGGAATCGCCGTCTATGGCCCCGGTAAAAAGGGAGCAGAGCTCGAAGCCAGCAAGGCGGTCTGCAAGCGCTTTCTCGCCGACCACCAGATCCCGACTGCGGACTACGCACATTTCCAGGCACTGGAACCAGCTCTGGCTTACCTCAAGGCCTGCAAATTCCCAACCGTTGTCAAAGCCAGCGGCTTGGCTGCAGGCAAGGGTGTCATCATCTGCGAAGACGAACAGCAAGCCGAAGCCGCGGTGCGCGACATGATGGAACACGGCAAATTCGGAGATAGCGGCAGCGAAATCGTGATTGAGGAATTTCTCGAAGGCGAAGAACTTTCCTTGATGGTGCTGATCAGTGGCGATCAATTTGTCTGTCTGCCACCAAGCCAGGATCACAAGCGCATTGGCGAGGGCGACACCGGCCCAAACACCGGCGGAATGGGTGCTTACGCCCCACTCGACCTAGTCGACGAGCCCATGATGCAAAGCATAGAAGAAACGGTTATCAAGCCAACCATCAAAGGGCTTGCAGCCGAATCCATCGACTTCCGTGGAACACTTTTCATCGGCCTGATGCTGACGAAAGAAGGGCCCAAGGTGCTCGAATTCAACGTACGCTTTGGCGATCCGGAGTGCCAGGTTCTGTTGCCCTTGTGTGAAACCGATCCCGTCGACCTAATGTTGGCAGTCTCCGAGGGTCGACTGAAACCCGAAACCGTGCGCATCCGCCCAGGTGCCTCTATTATCGTTGTAATCGCCGCCCAAGGTTATCCAGGCGACTACACAAAGGGTGAAGCCATAGGCTTGCCCGAATCCCTGCCAGAAGGTGTGCACATTGTCCACGCCGGCACCAAACGCAGCCCAACCGGACAACTGCTCAGCAACGGTGGCCGGGTGCTGGGAGTGGTCGCGCACGGGAAAAACCTGCGGGCCGCAGCAGCCAAAGCCTATGCCGTCTGCGACCAGATTGAATGGCCGGGCGCCACCTTCCGCCGCGACATTGGCTGGCGACAGCTGGCTCGCGAGGGTTGACTTTCAGTCCCGATAAATTGCAGACTGGTCGACTTGGACTTGTATTATATGGCATGAGCGAAATCCGCCCGCAAATCACCGTTGTCTGCACCGGCAACACCTGCCGCAGCCCGATGGCTGAACGCCTGCTGCAACACGCCCTCGCCGCCGAGCCGGAGCCACTGCGCTCCATCCGGG
>JBJHBN010000558.1:0-2529 GCA_050485505.1 Opitutales bacterium
ACTTCGCGCTGTGCCTCGGCCAGGTTGATCTCACCGGTGCGCGGCAAATTGCTTCCCATGTAGCGCAGCGGATCGCTGAATTTGAAACGACTTTGCTTTTCCGGCACCATCCGTGTGGCCCAGTTTGCCAGTTGCGGGACAAATCCAATGAGCAGGCAGATGTTCACAAAGTTGAAGAGCGAGTGGAACATCGCCAAGTGCATCGGGATGTTGCTGATCTGGTTCGGGTCGCCTGGCATCAACCATTCCACAAAGTTGGTGAAGGGAATGAATATTACGAACATCCAGATAACGCCAATGACGTTGAAAAGCAGGTGAGCGCGGGCGGTGCGCTTCGACTCCGTATTACCGGCGGCAGCAGCAATGTTTGCCGTAATCGTCGTTCCAACATTCTCGCCCAACACGATGGCTGCGGCACTTTCGTAATCGATCCAGCCTTTGGCTGCAAGTGTTAGAGTGATCGCTCCGGCTACCGAGGAGGACTGGACGACGAATGTCAGAACGACACCGAAGAAAAAGAAGATGATTAGGGACAGATAGCCTTGGCCCGCGTAATCGGAGAGGAAGCGGAACATATCCGGATTGCTCTGCACATCAGGGATGCCTTGCTTGAGCAGCTCAAGCCCGAGAAATAGCAGGCCGAAACCAATGAAAGTCTGGCCCAGGTCGCGGATTTTGGCTTGGCGGAAGAAAATCATTGCCACCCCGATCCCGATCGCGGGCAGCGCTATGTCCGTCATGCTAAACTTGAACCCGATCAGTGCGATCATCCAGAAGGTCGTGGTGGTTCCCAGATTGGCGCCGAGAACAATGCCCACAGCCTGCCTCAGATTCAGCAAGCCCGCATTTACGAAACTCACCAGCATCACTGTCGTAGCAGTCGAAGACTGAACCAGTGTGGTGACGATCATTCCACTTCCCAGCCCGTAAAACCGGTTGCGGGTCATGTTGCGCATAAGGTTGCGGAGCCCCTCGCCAGATACTTTCTGCAGGCCCTCGCTGAGGACCTTCATTCCGTAAAGAAACAGGCCCAGGCTGCCCAAGATCGCTAAAAAGGTATAGATCATTGCTTGGTTGATGAAATCGGGAAAGCGCCACGAGAACCTTTTTTACCGCGAACATCAAGTTTAACTCCTGATTGAATCGCAGTTAATTTGTCCTCCCCCGCGTTTTTCCAGATTATGGGGTTTCTCCCTTTACAGACAGGCGCAATCTGCGCAAAACTAAGCGTTTATGGCTCTCAAAACTGGTATCAAAGCTCCGGACTTCACTCTGAAGTCCAAAACCGCGAATGGACTCGAGGACATTCGCCTCTCGGACGAACTTGGCAAAGGCAAGAAAGTTGTTCTGCTTTTCTTCCCCTTGGCCTTCACCGGCGTCTGCCAGGAGGAACTGTGTACGGTTTCCGGCGGATTGGATGCTTACGACGCTCTGAACGCCAAGGTGCTGGGCATCAGTGTCGACAGCCCTTTCGCTCAGGAAGGCTTTGCCAAAAGCGCTGGCATTTCCATTCCGCTTTTGTCGGACTTCAACAAGGAAGTTGCCACAGCCTATGACGTGCTGTTCGAAGACTTGCTCGGCATGAAGGGCGTCGCCAAACGCAGTGCCTTTGTCATTAACAGCGATGGCACCATTGCCTATAGTTGGTCCAGCGACAATCCCAAGGACTTGCCTTCCTTCGACGCCATCAAAGACGCTCTCAAATAATACAGTACAGACATCCAATGAGTTCTCATTCTGATCCCTTCGCCGCGAAAAAGGCTTTTCGCGACGGGCATTTGTTCAGCCTTGCCGCGCTCGAAGAGCAAGGCCTTGGCAAAGTTTCCCGCCTCCCTGTAAGCATCCGAGTGGTGCTGGAATCCTTGTTGCGCAATTGCGACGGCAAACGCGTGACGGAGGAAGACGTTCGCCGTCTGGCAGCGTACGATGCCAGCAACCCGGTCAAGACAGAGGTGCCTTTTGTAGTCAGCCGCATAGTTCTGCAGGACTTCACCGGCGTTCCCCTGCTGGTGGACCTCGCAGCCATGCGCGATGCGGTGAAGTCGATGAATGCCGATCCGGCGATCATTGAGCCTTTGGTTCCGGTTGACCTGGTTGTCGACCACTCAGTTCAAGTCGACCGCTCCGGCACGGCAAAGTCCTTTCAGCAGAATTTGGAAATCGAATTCGAGCGCAACCGCGAGCGCTATGAATTCCTGAAATGGGGACAGCAGGCGTTCGAGACCTTTTCCGTGGTGCCGCCTGCCATCGGTATCGTGCACCAGGTAAATCTGGAGTACCTCGCCAAGGTGGTTTTTGAGAAAGATGGGATCTATTATCCGGACAGTCTGGTTGGCACCGACTCACACACGACTATGATCAATGGTCTCGGCATTGTGGGTTGGGGTGTTGGCGGCATTGAGGCAGAGGCTGGGATGCTGGGCCAGCCAATCGCTTTCCAAACGCCGGAGGTCATAGGGGTTAACCTGACCGGCCGCCTGCGTGAAGGGGTGACCGCTACTGATTTAACCCTGCGGATTACACAACTCC
>JBJHBN010000559.1:0-2529 GCA_050485505.1 Opitutales bacterium
CGATTTTATTGCAAAAAGGCCGGACATTGCGTCCGGCCTTTTTTTGTTCAAAAATTCAAGTGAGCTGCGCTATGCGGCACGGCCACCACGCATCAAACCGATCAAGCCAATAATGGTGAGAATCAGCCCCGCAACGAACATCCAGATGGAATCCTCCGTTGGAGTTCCGGTAAAGACACGCGACACTTCCGAACCAAAGGATTCCATCGCATTAAAACCGAAGATCAGGAGCACAATGCCACCGACCAGAAGCGCAAGAGAGACTGCTTTTGCCATAATTTACTTTCGTTGAGGGTTCAAACGAAAGTATGCAAAGTTACAGTTCCAGATCAAGCCCCTTCAGCATGCCCGAGGTCCCGCTCAGGGTCCAGAACATCACGTACACGCTGCTTTAACTCTTTAGGATTCGGAAATCCACCGTCCCGCTTGCGCTCCCAAACCACTGCATCTCCCACCCGGATGGAAAAATGCCCTCCCTCCTCAGCGGGCTCCAAAGCAACCCGGGAAAGCTGCTCCCAAAATCCACCAAGAATCTCCTGCGCCATCCAGGCGGAACGCAACATCCAGTTGCAGCGCGGGCAATACGCAATTACGACCTCAGGCTTTTTCATAGGTAAGCATACTTAAAGAAACAGCCCCGCCAATCAAGCCAGAGATGCTTAAGGTTCACGGAGGGCAAGCCCTTGTCCGTCCAACAGAAAAAGGTCGAGCCCACACAGCGGTTGCATTTGCGTCTGCCATTCAATCACCTATATTTCAGCGCATGCAAACACTGAAAATCCTCATCACCGGTGTCAGCTCGGGCCTTGGCCATGCCCTTGCGGAATTATATCTCAAGCAGGGCGCAAGCGTTTACGGTTGCAGTCGCCGCCGCCCCGAAGATCTCATCGCGAATGGCCTTGAATTTGAATCCATCGACCTCACGGAACCCGATACCAGTGCGACTGCTTTCGAAAAGTGGATCGGCGGCATTGACCGCTGGGACCTCATAATCCTGAACGCCGGCAAGCTGGGAGAAATAAGGGACTTGGCAGACACGCCCCTCGATGACCTGCGCGAGACCATGGAAATAAACGTCTGGAGTAACAAGTGGCTGCTCGACGCCCTGTTCGCGCAAAGCGAATCAATCCAACAGGTCGTTGCCATTTCCTCAGGTGCATCTCGCTCTGGCAACCGTGGCTGGAACGGCTACGGAATATCCAAGGCTGCGCTGAATATGCTCGTGCAACTCTACGCCGCCGAACAGCCCGGCACGCATTTCAGCTCACTGGCACCCGGGCTGGTCGACACCGCCATGCAGGATTACCTGACTAATGAGGCAGATGCCGAACGCTTCGAGACGATACAGCGTCTGAGGGAAGCCAAGGGCACGAAAGACATGCCAGATGCCATCACCTGCGCCCGCCAATTGTTGGAAACCTTTCCCAAACTGCTCAACAACCCCAGCGGCGACTTTGCCGATATTCGCAAGATGTAACCTATATTTAACTTGTGGAACGTTGACCTCCCCGTTCTCACCCCAAATGCTGACCCTCTATGCAGACAGAGCTACCAGACCTCACCGAAGAACTGCCTGAAATTGAAAAACTGCTCGAGCAGCGCCAGTGGCGGGCCGTCTATGAGAAACTGCGTGATCGCCACGACCCGGAGATCGCCGAGGTCATGCCCTACCTGGACAAGTCCAACCGGGTGCTATTCTTCCGCTGCCTGCCGCGCAGCCGCGCAGCCGACATCTTTTCCCATCTGGACTACGAGCACCAGGACGAGTTTCTCGAGGAACTGACCGATGAGGACACCCGCCACCTGCTGGCGAACCTAAGTCCGGACGACCGGACTGCAGTGCTCGAGGAATTGCCGGCCGAGGTCACCCAGCGCCTACTTCACCTACTCTCACCGGAAGACTTGCGCGAAGCCCGCCAGCTTCTTGGCTATCCGGAGGACAGCGTGGGTCGGCTGATGACGCCCAATTACATCTCCATTCACCCCGAAATGTCCTTCGGCGAAGCGCTGGAACACATTCGCAAGACCGGCCGTGACAGTGAAACCTTTAACGTCATATACATCGTCGACGCCCACGGAAAACTCATCGATGTCGTTCGGCTGCGCCGGATCATTCTCGCAAACCCGGAGGACAAAGTAGAGTCCATTCTCAACTTCAAATACGTCAGCCTTTCCGCTTTCGACGACCGCGAGCGCGGTGTTGAGGTCATTCAGCGCTATGACCTCAACGCCGTGCCCGTGCTCGACTCCGAAGGCATCATGCTCGGCATCGTCACCGTCGATGACTTGTTCGACGTTGCCGAGGAAGAAGCCACCGAGGACTTTCACAAAAGTGCGGCTGTGTCTCCCCTCGACATGCCCTACAGCCTGGCCTCGCCGACCTTTCTCTACCGCAAACGCATCGGCTGGCTCTCTATCCTGATCTTCGTCAACCTGTTGTCGGCGACGGTGATCTCCGCCTACGAAGAATACCTGATGGAATTCATCATCCTGGCATTTTTCATGCCTTTGCTGATCGCAAGCGGCGGC
>JBJHBN010000560.1:0-2525 GCA_050485505.1 Opitutales bacterium
GTATCAGACCAGCCAGCTTGTTCGCCGCCTTTTCGCTATCGTCCTGGCCATAGATATCTGCATCCTCATCAATAAAGCTGGTTCGATGCAAAAGCAGATGACTCAACTCATGGAACAGCGTAAACACCTGTCGCGCAGGCCACTCTTCCTTGCGAACCACGATAACCGGTAACCGGGGGTCGTAAAGAGAAAACCCAAGGACCGGGCTGTTCTTGGGGATTTGCCATTTACCGGCGTATCCGTTGCTTTGAAAAACCAAAATTCCGCGGTTTTCAACTGCCTTGCGATAACTGTCAAAAGTGCTTCTATTGCCCAGGCCCAGCCACTCGCGAACACCGAGGGCGCTTTGCTGAAAATCCAATGGGCTTAGATCTGGCGGAGAAAAGGTTGGGATATCATCCAGGGGAACACTATCCACCAGACTCAGGTAGATATCTCTCTGCCTTTCAACACGCTCGACCAGCTTTCTCAGCTTGGGGGCAAGCTGAGGTTTTTGATTAGTCAGGGTACGGAACTGTGGTGAGTGAACCTGCTCACCTTCCACAGCAGTCGTTTCGAGGAAGAAAAGGACGCCCCTGCCAAAATATTCAGCCACTTTTGACAGCTGGTTAAATGTCAGGCCGGTTGGCTCGTCCGCCAAAAGGCCATGCAGACTGTCCGGGCTTATGCCCACTTCCCGCGCAAGGTCATCCAGGGTGATGCCAAAGTCCTGGCAGCACCATAACAGCCGGTCGGTATTGATTAAGGTAATTCGCTCCATGCGGCCCATTATAGATGCAGCCTAGGAATGTGTAATGCAGGCTATAGTCGGGGCCCATTGGCGGAACTGCATGGTCCAGTGAGACTTTACCCGGCAACCGACGGAAACAGCGGCGTCGAGATTGTAGTGCTCAATAGATCGGGTAACCTGCCGACTGCCTTCCTGGCGAACTATCCGGAAATCCCGGATAGCTGCCTCGCGTTCCAGCTCTCTTTCCGCATAGACATTCTTTACATGTTCGTTAACTGTACGTACATCCTTGCCGAATAGGTCCGCCATCTGCCGCTGGTTTAGCCAGACCGTGTCCTGATATTCATCCAGCCGTACTTCCACGGCCTTGTCGGCATCCTGGTAGATAATGATGGGGCTTTGGGTTTCGTCTTTCATGCGTATTCCTCTTCCTTGAGGGTGGGTTCAGTGGTCACTTTACCTGCAGTGAGTTCGCCGCTGAAGGCCTTTTGCAGCAGGGATTGCTTGAGTTCGGCCAGAGCGGTGAGCTTTTGTTGGTAGATTGATCCCACCTCTTTTACCTGCTGCTCCAGTAACTCGGCATTGTTCACCAATAGTTGTTGTACAGATAAATCGGGCAGCGGAATGTTAATTTTCTTGAGAAGGCTGGCTTTGATTCCAGTGGCTGTAGCGCCAGTCGCTTTTTCATGTATTCGCAGCTGGATGGGTGCCGATCTAAGAGCAAACTTCAGATAAGCTGGATTAATAAGGTTCCTGTCCGGCTGCATGGTTATGATTCGTTGGGCAAATACGACCTTTTGATCTGTATCGAGTTGACACACAAACCCTAGCGGAGCCTCAGTGGTAAAAAGTACATCTCCCTTAGAAGGAATCCCTCTAGTCATCCAAGCGTCATAAGTATCCGGACTTACGAACTCTTCCGGTTTGGTTTGTAAGAAGCCCATTCTCACATTCTTGGCTGTGATAAGTCTCAAGCCTGACTTCGTCTTTTTAGGTGTCTTCCCCCTGTAATCAATAAATTTGATATGCCTATCGAGCGGCACTTCCTCAAAATCCGAAATTGCTTCAGTAAACCGAGTGCTCAGATAACTCTCAAACAACTCACGGGCGTTGGCGAGGTTCTTCTCAGTATTGGCGATGGCGGCGTCTATGCCCGCAAAGGCTTCGTCGAGGATGGCGACAATGCGTTTTTGTTCGGGCAGGCGTGGGAAATACTGCTCCAGCGCATAGACAACATTTCGATTTATTCCAGGCTTCACGCCCGTCGCCAACGCCGGAAGATTCAGAGCAGACAACATGTAATAGAGAAACTTGCGGTCATGTCTTTGATCATCGAATGTGACGTAGTAAGTGACATCCAGTGGCCAAAAACCGCCTTCGACGAGGGTCACTGCTCCTGCAGTGCCCTTGCGGCCAATGATAATACTCGGCTGCTGCCAGTGGGGTTTCCTGGCATAACATTTGATGCCGTTTGCTCCGAACGCGGGGACGCCTTCTTTTTCGCTGCAGCGCTGATCCTCCGGTAGTGGCTTACCGTATTCGAGAGTGATCACTTCGCCAAGCTTTTGCTTAGCCCAGCTATGGCTCACAACATCCCCCTAATTCCTTCCAGAATCTCCTCGCTTTCCTTATCCAGGGTCTCTATCTCATTGATGATGACTTCCGGATCGCGGAGTGGCGCTTCCTGGGCCTTGTTGGGGTTTTTGACGGAGAGGTCCCAACCACCATGATCAATATCCTGGATATTGACCATCCAGGAATTTTCAGACTCCGCAAAGCTGGCCTGCAGCTCCAC
>JBJHBN010000561.1:0-2522 GCA_050485505.1 Opitutales bacterium
CCTGAGAGTTGCTTAGTTCCGCGGCAGAGGAAATCTCTGCGATGGAGGGATTGAAGTATTCGTTGTTACCAGAGCCAACTGAAGGCAGGTTTTCGAGCCATTCAGCCCATGCACTGTTCTCTGTGGTGTGTGGAGCTTTGGAGTTTTCCAGTGCGCGGGTTGATTCCCAAAGCAGGTCTCCCGAAGCTTCGACGAGAAGGACTTTCTTTCCCTGCCTGGACAGGCTTCGGGCAGCCGAATACCCGACCATGCCTCCACCACAAACGATACTGTCAAAAACTGTATTGAAAATGGATTCGTTGGAGTATTCGGAAGATGTAGATGATTTCATGATTCAATTTTATCTGAATCCAAAGACTTTTTCCATTGGCCAAATCGGTTGAAGGAGTGTACTAATCGGCTGAAAATAATGGGTGATGACAAAAAAATGGCGGCCGGTGTCGAAACCAGTGAGTTGGTTTCGACGATTGAAAGCTTCCAGCACGCGACTGGGCTGAGCGTTTGTTTCAAACTGTTCGATTCCCATTTGAGCACAAACGCTGCGCTGGTGGACGCTCTGGAAATTTACCGTCTGCATGAGACTTCCTTTTGCCGGGATGTGAAGAAGACCCGCAATGAGGCCTGCAAGGAATGCGATCTGCGCAAGGTTCCAGAGCGATGCGAAGCAGAAAAGAAGCTGTTTGCGCATACTTGTCATGCCGGAGGTGATGAAGTGATCATTCCTCTTGTATTGGATGAGGAGTTGGCTGGCATAGTGTATGTGGGCCAGTTTCGACAAAGCCCCGATCAGGCCGCGGAACTTCCGTTGCTTAATTCCACTGCGATGCATCGTTTGCTGGCGTTGGCCCGTATGCTCGGGGCCTATTTGACAAACCAGCTGAAACAGCCCGACGCACTCGGAGAAAACTACCGGAATTTCCGCAAGCAGGCTATCCGCTCGTTTTTGGTGAGGCGTTTGCGGCACAATCCTGGGTTGCCTGATTTGGCTGGCTTCCTCGGACTTTCGGTTACCCGCACTGCTCATGTTGTCAAAGAACTATATGGGTCTTCATTTGTTGAATTGAAGGATCAGGTCCGCCTTTCGAGGGCGTGCCTTCTGTTGAATTCGACTTACCACAAAATAGCTTGGGTCGCAGAGGAGTGCGGGTTCTCGTCTTCGCAACATTTTCACAAATTTTTTCGTCAAAAAACGGGATCAACTCCGAATGCGTATCGTACGGAGCGCCGACCTGAGGTCTGACTGAGGGCAGGCACTCCATTAATTCGAGTTATCGCGTTAACATAACTTGATATTTCATTTTATAACATTGATACTGGGTGAGTCTTATAGGTGGTGGATCAGATAAATCTGCCTCTGCTAACTCCAATGTTGATTACCCAGTATTATGAATAGAAAAAGTAACCTTAATTCAGGCGTTCCTCGTTCCTTTGCAAAGGGCTTGGGACGTTCTTTAACCTTGTTGGCGGGGGCAGCGTTCTGTTTGGGCGTTGTTCCTTCGGCCTTCTCAGCCGACGCGACCTGGACGGCGAGCAGCGGAAACTGGCAGGATGACGCCAATTGGGATGGAACCGCCCCAGGTTCGACCAGTGCGTCAGATAATGCGGATGTAGCGACCTTCGCTGATTCCGGAGACGGAACAGTTACCGTAGATTCCGATCGCAATGTCGCTGGCTTGTTGTTCAGTTCGGGCGGAAGTGCCTATACTTTTGACGGCGGCCCTTTGCTTCTCACTGGCAGTGGCCAGATATCCGTCGCTGAGGGCAGTGGTGGTGACATCGCCTTTGATGGTCCTGTCGGACTACTCGGTGCATATACCGTCAGGAATGATTCGGATGATCGCGGAGTGAGTTTCTCCGGGAACATTTCTTCCGATGATGCAACTTTGACTCTCAGAGGGGATTCAGATGGACAGAATGAGATCTCAGGATCACTGAACCTCGGTGAGGGTGGCTTAACTCTTCAGGGACCCAATACGCGTTGGATTCTGACGGGAGACAATTCATACACCGGGAGGACCACTGTCGGACTCTCTGAGCCTGGTTTTGTTGAACTGCATATTACTAATAATAATTCAGTCGCACACAGTAATGAGATTCGGATCCAAGGTGGTCTTGGTGATCGCCAGAATCGACTGGTGCTGAGCAATGACGTGACTTTGGGTATGCGCATTGATACTCGTGAGAGCCGTATCGTCGATTACGCTTTCCCGTCGGATGGTCACAATTTTAATCCGCACATCATCAATCTGTCCGGTACGAATACTATTGATGGTGACATCACTGTGAGCCAAGCAGGTGGTCAGGGACCGGTTATTTCCTCGGAATCCGGGACACTTGTACTTAACAACCTGGTTAATCAACGAACAGATACTAGGACCTTCGGTTTCTATGGTGCTGGTGATATTGAGGTTCGTGGGACGCTTGACCAGGAAAACAACAACGGAGGTGTCCGGGTTTTCAAGAATGGTCCCGGCACTGTAAGTTTTGTTGATGCAGCCAAAGCGTATACGCAACCGACGCAG
>JBJHBN010000562.1:0-2519 GCA_050485505.1 Opitutales bacterium
GACTGACGCAATGCTCAAAGCTGCCAACGTTGAGTTGGCTGGCCCGCTGAAGCAGGTCGGCAGTGCGCTTGTCACCGCCACCGTCACCGGTGATGTCGCTGCCGTCAAGGCCGCCATCGACGCCGGTGCCGCCGCTGCTCAGTCGGTAGGCGAGGTCGTCAGTGTCCAGGTCATCCCGCGCCCCGCTGCGGACGTCTTTGGCATCATCCCCAAAGCCGCAGCCAGCTCGAAGTCCAAGTAACCGGGCCGGATCATGTTCCTGGCACGCGTCATTGGCTCCGTGGTCTCGACCAAAAAGGACGAGACGATGAAGGGCCGTAAACTGCTGATTCTCCGACCCATGTTGGTAGACGAAGCCGATCCGGAGCGTTTCCGTCCCGGCCAGAATACGATTGTGGCCGTCGATAACCTCGGGGCCGGCAAGGGAGAATGGGTGCTGTTTTGCCAAGGCAGCAGCGCCCGTATGGCGGAGGGGCTCAAAACCCTGCCCGTGGACGCAGCCGTGATCGGCATTGTCGACCGCGTCGAAGTTCAAGGGAAAACGACCTACAACACCCGCGATCAAGAAGACTAAACCATGGATTCCCAACAGATACGTTCAATTGTCGAAGAGGTTCTGAACCAGTTGCAGACAAAACCTGCAAGCGGTGGATCGGCGGCACCGGCAGCCCCCAGAGCGGCAGTAAAACGCGGCGACCGGGGTGTCTTTCCGGACGCCAACGGAGCCATCGAAGCCGCACACGAGGCTTACCTTCAGCTCAGCAAACAAGGCATCGCCGGCCGTGAGAAGGTCGTACAGGTCGTCAAGAATCTGTGCTACCGCAACGCCGAGCGCTGGGGGAAACTGGAGTTCGACGAGACCAAGATCGGTCGCCTCGACCATAAAATTGAGAAGCTGTTGGGGATTCGCAATCTTCCGGGCACGGAATGGCTCTCGCCCCACGGTATGAGTGGCGACCATGGCATTACCATGGAAGAGAACTGCCCGTTTGGCGTCATTGGTGCAATCACACCGGTAACCCACTCGGTTCCGACCCTCGCCTGTAACATTGTCAGCATGGTGGCTGCCGGGAATACGGTGATCTTCAATGCACACCCGAATGGGGCCCGTTGCGCAGCTGCCGCCGTCAAGGAGTTCAACGAGGCTTTTGAAGCCGAGGTCGGCATCGCCAACATAGCGACCATCATTGAGCAGCCGTCCCTCGAATCTTTCGAAGCCATCTGCAAGCACAGCCTCGTGCGCCTGCTTTGCGTTACCGGTGGCCCTGGCATCGTCAATGCGGCCATGAAGTCCGGCAAGCGCGCTATCTGTGCCGGCCCGGGTAATCCGCCGGTGCTGATCGACGAGACCGCTGACCTGCGCAAAGCAGCCCGCGATATCATTATCGGTGGTGGCTACGATAACAACTTGCTCTGCATCGGGGAAAAGGAAGTGTTCGTGGTCGACAAGGTTTACCGCCAGTTCCTCGAAGCTTTTGAAGCCGAAGGTGCGGCGAAGTTGAATTCCAACCAGCTCGATCGTCTGACCAAAGCAGT
Organism: Opitutales bacterium; assembly: GCA_050485505.1. Classification (GTDB taxonomy): domain Bacteria; phylum Verrucomicrobiota; class Verrucomicrobiia; order Opitutales; family Oceanipulchritudinaceae; genus JAFIGG01. The sequence continues at coordinate 1,537 of JBJHBN010000562.1, forward strand.
TTTCACCATGAAGGGCGATGGCGGCGGGTGTTCGCACCCGGTTCTGAACCGCAAGTTTGTTGGCGTCGATGCCAAGGTGCTAGCGGACGAAGTGGGGCTCCAGGTGGCAGCGAATACACCGATGCTCTATGCGGAAACCGACGCCAATGACCTGTTTGTCATCGAAGAGCAGATGATGCCGATGATGCCGATTATCCGCGTGCGCGACGTCGATGAGGGCATCGCTCTCGCCAAGGAGGCGGAACATGGTTACAAGCACTCGGCGATGATTCACTCTTTCAATGTTCGCAACATGACCAAGATGGCGCGGGCTCTGGAAACCACCCTGTTTGTTAAGAACGGTGCCTGCGTGGCCGGACTTGGGATTGGCGGGGAAGGCTATTCCAGCTTTTCAATTGCGACCACAACCGGCGAGGGCATCACCACTCCGGACACCTTCACGCGCAAGCGCCGCTGCGTGCTGGTGGATGACCTTTCCCTGCAATAATTTGTGATTTCTGCAATGATCCTGGCACGAGTAGAAGGCAACGCGGTTTCGACCATTCAACATCCCACACTCAAGGGATGGCGTCAGCTGCTGTGCCAACCACTTACCGCCGAGGGCGAGGTCGACGGGAATCCAATTCTCGCGATTGACGACCTCGGTGCCGGACTGCACCAGCGCGTGCTGGTTTCCAGCGACGGCAAGGCCCTGCGCGAGAAGGTGGGAACCCGCCACACTCCGCTGCGCTACGCGATCATCGCCATTCTGGATGAGGAGCCCGCCGCATGAAGCTCGCACTGGTCATAGGACGTGTGGTCCTCAACACTTTGGACCCGGCCTACAAGGGAGCCCGGTTTCTGTTGGCTCTGCCCTGGAAGCCAGGACTGCCTGAAGGCGCATTGCCGAAGGGTAATTCCATCGTTGTCTACGACAAACTTGGAGCCTGCGAAGGGGATGTTATCGGTTATTCGGACGGCGGTGAAGCCGCCGCGGCTTTTGC
>JBJHBN010000563.1:0-2519 GCA_050485505.1 Opitutales bacterium
CGTGGGTGTGTTGGGTGCGGACAACGATGAGATCGTCTGCGGACTGGCGGATCCGCCGATGTCGAGCATCGTGCTCAATTTCGAAAGAGCTGGGTTTGAAGCGGCGCGTATTTTGGATGCCTTGATTAGAAACCGCGGAACGGGTTCGCGCCGCATCGATGTGGCTTCCTCGCATGTGGTGGCTCGCCGGTCGACAGATTTTGTTGCGGCCGAGGACCCGAACGTGGCCCGGGCCCTGCAGTTCATTCGTGATGAAGCGGTGAGGGGCTTGTCGGTGCTCGAAGTTGCTGAACATGCGGGACTTTCGCGGAGGGCTCTGGAGCGGCGTTTTCGTGCATTGTTGGGACGGTCGGTACTTAAGGAGATTCGACGGGTTCGGGCGGATCACATTGCCAGCCTATTGGTTGAAACCCACATGCCGATAGCGGAAATAGCCGAGCTTATGGGCTTTTCGGATCCTCAGCACATTTCGCGGTATTTTAAGGCCGCGAAGGATTTGAGCCCCCAGGCCTATCGCAAAGCCTATTTGGAGCGATGATTCGGTTGTCGCAAATTGGTTACTTGTTTGCGTAAAGTGGTGTGGATATTTCTGTCGTTTTTGGGCATACTTCCGGCAGCAAAACACCCACTACCCAAAGTCTGGTAAAGATTCTGTCATCCAACCTACCAAGTCTCAGAGTCTCCCAACTCTGAGAGCAAAGAACACACCGTCAACTACCCAGACGGTGTGTTTCTCTTTTTACAGCCATTTATTGATCGTGCGCAGAAGCTTCTCCGGCTTCAGAGGCTTGCTGAGGTAATCATTCATGCCACTTTTGCAGAACTTCTCTGCATCTCCAACCATGGCAAAAGCAGTGATGGCAATGATGGGAATGTCAGGGTTGTGAACGCCTGATTGCCCTTTACGGATTTTTTGGGTGGCTTCGACTCCATCCATTCCCGGCATGCGGACGTCCATCAGGACCAGATCATAGTTGCTGCGCCTCAACGCATCCAGAACCTCGTTTCCGTCAGTTGCCAGATCCACACGGGCTCCGGATTTTTCAAGCATCAGGGAAAGCACTCGCTGACTGATCGGGTTGTCTTCAGCCAGGAGGATATGAGCGGGCCTCTTTAAGGAGCCGTTGGCAGTGGATGCCAAAACTTTAGGAGCCAGCGTCCGATCCGGATCGGAGGGATTTGAACTGGGTAGTGCAAAGGGCAGTTCGAACCAGAAGGTCGCGCCTGAGCCTTCTTTGCTAATGACACCAATTTCGCCGCCCATCCGCTCAACCAGCTGTCGACAGATGGCCAGGCCAAGGCCGGTGCCTCCGTGTCGGCGGGTTGTCGTCGTATCCAATTGGGAAAATGTCTTAAAGAGCAGGTGTTGCTTATCCTCGGGAATGCCGGGTCCCTCGTCGGTGACAGACACCCGGATCCGCACGCTGGATTCCTGATGCTCAACCAGCTTAATTGTCGTAAGGATGGTTCCGCGGTCTGTGAACTTGATCGCATTGTCTATCAGATTGGTCAGCACCTGACGAATGCGTCCAGGGTCGCCACTCAACAACTCCGGCACCTCAGGGTCAATCCGGCGCCCAAGAACAATGCCCTTTGCCTCTGCGCGCAGGTTGAGGATGGAGTGGAGATCACCCAGCAGTTCGGAAACGCTGAAATCGATGGACTGGAGTTCAACCTTGCCGGCCTCAATTCTGGAAAAATCGAGGATTTCGTTGATCAGGTCCAACAGGTTGTTGGCGCATTCCTGAACGGTTTCGGCATACTCTGTTTGCTCCTCCGAAAGCTCCGTATCCAGCATGAGGTTGCTCATCCCGACAATTCCATTCATGGGCGTGCGGATCTCATGGCTCATGTTCGCCAGGAATTGGCTTTTGGCAGCATTGGCCAAGGCCGCTTCAGTCGCATTCTGGTTCGCTTCTTCAATGGCTTCACGCAAGCGCTGGTTGGTGCGCAGGAGTTGCTCCTCCATTGTCTTTCGCCTGGTGATGTCAATGTGTGATCCGGATACGAGTAGTGGATTGCCCGATTTGTCCCGTTCATAGATGCGTCCCCGGTCCAATACCCAGACCCAATGGCCTTTTTTGTGGCGGCGACGGTACTCACATTCAAAGGCTTCTGTTTCGCCGTTGATGTGCTGTTCCATCAAAGTCAATGCAGTGGGCAAATCGTCGGGATGAACTGAATTCTCCCAGGTCTGGAGGGTGATGGGTTCGAAATCTGAAAGTTTAAACCCCACTATTTCCGCCCAGCGTTCGTTCCAGGTCATTTTTCCGGTCGTGACCTCCCATTCCCAAGTAGCGGCTCCGGTGCCTTCGATGAGCGCGGACAGGCGTCGCTCACTGTCCTTGACTGCCTGGTCTGCTTGATCCCGCCGCAGCCGGCCAATAAGCAGCATGCCCAGGATCACCGTGCCGATCGGGACCTGGAGGTTGGCGCCGTTGACGAACATCCGGCTGAAGTGCCGGACGGTGGCGTCCTGCTCGGATCGGGGGCCGACCATGAACCCCGGGGTGTCGCAC
>JBJHBN010000564.1:0-2508 GCA_050485505.1 Opitutales bacterium
GCGTACACGTGGCCGTCGGCATCGATTGTCGGAGCGGCGAGCATGGTTGAAAAAGTAAGAAAGTCCCATTCAGCCTCCGGTTGGTCGGCAGTGATCCACAGCGGAGCTGAGGCCATGAGGAATAAAGCGAGAGTAGTCTGAGTAATGTGTTTCATAAAAAAAGCCTCCTCCCGGAAGACGGAAGGAGGCACTTGGGTTCAAGTCTATATCATTTGAACTGCGGCACTCTGATCAATTAGCCACCCGGCGTTCGCCAGCCTCACCGGCTCCCGCACTCCGTTCACGCATGGCGCGGCGGATCTCCTTGCGCTCCTCAATCAGCTCCTGCTGCTGACTGCGAAAAGCTTCGATTTCGGCTTGGCGCTCTTCGGGAGTAAGGGAGGACTCACGCATGGTCTGACCCAGGTTCTGACGTGCTTCACGAATGGACTCGGTATTGGCGCGGAGATCCTCACGCTCTTGCGCTGCCTCTGGAAGCTCCGGACGTTCTGGACGCTCGGCGGCACGTTCGTCACGGAAGTCCCGTGCAACCTCGCGGATCTCAGAGGTCATTTCACGCAGCAAGGCAATCTGGTCCGCGTTGGCTTCCCGCCATGCGGCAACTGCCTCGCGCCGCTCCTCTGCAGTGGCACCGTCCAGGTCACCAAGTAGCTCGTCACGAGAAGCCTGCAGAGCTTCACGCACCGATTGAATACCGTCGCGCAACTCCTGTACAAACTCGGGTGCTCCGCGCTGCTCAGCAGCCGCACCGCCGCGATCGACGGAATCCTGAGCGACCGCAGTAAATGCGGACAAAATTGAACTGATAACAATAGTGGATGTGACTTTTAGTTTCATAAGTATTTGAATCTGAGGTTAATTTGATCGAACAAAAGGGACAGGCTTAAAGGCCGATTAAATCTGCATAAAACCTACGACCAAAGATCATTATGATCAAGGGCTTCGAGAGCTCAGGATTGAGATTTACATGCAATTTAAGGCAGTCTGATTTATATGCGAATAGCAGGTATTTTTCAGTAAATGACTTTAACAGAATGGTATTGAAATTAGGCGGACGAGACGACCCAGTCTGGATTCAGAAACCGAACCGCCAATGGGTCTCAATTTGATGGCGGCGATAGGAGTCGGTGCTGCGACGGGAATCGACTTCGGTGAAGGCGTAATGCAGGCCAATGGATTGCCTTTCGGAGATGAGGTAGGCGGTACTGTAGGAAGCGGCCAATCGATTCTGATGCAAGCAGCGAAGGTCCACGAGGCTAGCGGGCCGTTCGGCGTAGCGGATGGTGCTCAATTCGAAGCCCAGGCGATGCTCCCAGTTGTTTTGACGCCACTGTAAACTTGGTCGCAATCGACTTTGCTGGCGTTGGCTGTAGGCACCATGGACATCGCGGAACCATTCATGGGACAGGCCGAGGCGCAGCGAAAGGGATTCGCTGCCCGCGGGATTCCAACCGGGATCGATAGCGATCTGGTGACGCTGAACGCGTAAGGTCTGATCCAAAAGGAAAACCCCATTGGAATCGCGGGGGAAGAGCTCGGAATAATTCTCGTTCCCGAACTGATAATAACTGGTGACACGAAGGTTTTCAGAGGCTTGCCAGCGGTGCTCAAGACGAACGCGCCACTCGTCGAAGTCATAGAAAGGTTCACCAAACCAATTGCTGTATGCGCCCGTCTGCAGGCGCAGTGTGTGGCCGCGAGCAATGTCCCTTTGCACGCCGATATGTCCGCCCAGCTGATACTGGCGAAAGCGTTCAGCATCAACCGGCACGCCGATGTCCTGCTCAAACAGTTCGAAAATGTGATCCCCGTAGTAGAAATCCGCTCCAAGGAACCAACCCCATTCGTTGGGCTGAAACAACCATTCGGCCCCAGCCAGCACCAGCGTCTCGGAGTTCACGTCTACACTGGCCGTGTAGTGACGGTAATCCAGCAAAGCAAACCCAGTCACCCGTGATCGGCTGTCAGGCACGCCCAAAACAAACCAGTCCGCCTGCACTCCCACGTGAGCACTGGATACCCTCTCGCGGGAACGCAGCAGATTATCCGTCCACCCAGCCAAAGACAGCAGCTCAAACTGTTGCTGCCAACGCGGCGCTTCGGCAAGTCGATCCTGCCGATCTGGAGACCAGGCGTCCAACAGCTGCTCGGCTTGACGGGATTCCTCCATCAGAGCATCCCAGTCATCTTCTGTTTCAGCCGAAAGGGCAGGAATCAAAATAAAAACCGGCACAAGAAGGAATAGAAAAAACAATTGAAGGTTCGGAAGCATAACTTTCAGGGGATAGTCTACCTTAAAACCAAGCCATGCCCTCATTTACTGGCTAATCAAGTGTGATGCGCGCTCGCGACGCTGATTTACAATAGCTTTAAGGAGACAGCGCCTATTAGCGGAAATGCGAGATGGGAGCGTAAAGACATTTTACGATTGAGGACGGGATCCAAGGAGGCATGGTTAGAGGGCAGGAGCGGGTTGGATTGGGCGGACGAGGGCGTCCACCCTCCGGC
>JBJHBN010000565.1:0-2507 GCA_050485505.1 Opitutales bacterium
GGAGTGGTGCCCCGAACTCTGTCGGTTCGACGAACCGTGCCCTCATCGGATGGGCTGGGGCACATCCATTTTTATGGGTGGCTTAGGAAGAGTACGAATCCGCCGTTCGCTTGCAGGGTAAGTTCGACAGTATCGCCTGGGTTTAGGTCCAGGTTTTGGTGCTCGTAGTCATACAAGCCTTCGCCGTCGCCGATGCGGTAGCCGCGCATGTTGGAATCGATGAAGGGTAGTTGTAGTTCCAAGCTTCGGGCTTCGGGCTCGCCATTGACGCCAGCTACAAACCAGCCGTCGCCGTGGCGGCGGGCGATGACGGCAAAGCGGCCTGGGTAGCCGTCGATGAAGCGGGTTTCATCCCACGCGGCTGGGACTTTGCGGGCGAAGTCCTTCACGAAGTCCGGGACGGGGGCCAGACCGGCCGGAGTTTCGGCGTAGTTCTGGACACCGGACAAGAAGACAACGGACTGAGCCAGTTCGTTGGCGCTGGTGGTGCGGCGTTCGATGTTGGGGATCCGGTCCAGGCTCATTGGTGTGAAGTCCATGGGGTCAAATACATTCCGAGTGAAAGGTAGCATCGCGATGTGTCGCGGGGCAGCATCGGCATTGGCTTGGTCAAAGGTAATGAATTCAAAACCCATGACAGATTCCATAGTCATCAAGTTCGGGTAAGTACGCTGCCAGCCGCGTGGCAAGGTGCAACCGTGGAAATTAACCATGAGTTTGTGAGCATGAGCGTCTTCCAGAATGTCGATGTAATACTGCATGACCGATTGCCCGTCGCCGGGGAAGAAGTCCACTTTGATACCGCGAATACCCATTTCCTGGATGCGCTGGAATTCGGCCCTACGCTGTTCGCGGTTCAACATTCTATCCCGGGGAGTCTGATAGGTGCTGTTCCAATCGCCTGCGGAATTGTACCACAGCCAGAGGCCGACACCCTTGGAGCCTGCGTAGTCAGCCAGTTCCGCGATGTGGTCGTAGCCAATTCGGGTGTCCCAGCCCGCATCGATCAAGGTGTATTCCCATCCCATATCTGCCGCAAAATCAATGAACTCAATGGATTCTTCGAAGTTGACTGAATCGTCTTTCAACTTAGCCCAGCTCCAGGATACTCGACCTGACTGCACATAATCGTCCGCTTCGAATGCGGCAGGGTATGCTAAGTCGGTGCCGAGGGTTGATTCGATCAGCGTATCCAGTCCTCCAATCGCCAGCACGCGCCAGGGCGAGCTCCAGGGAGTTTGGAACTCCGGCCCGCGAATGCCGTCGGTAATGACCTCCAAAGAATCCGCAAAGCCGATACCATAGAGACCGTCTTCCGACAATGTGCGCAAGCGGGTTCCCGGATAGCTGCCGTCCATGCCAACCTCTGTCAGCAAAGCCCAGGTTTCCTCCACTTTAAACAATGCAGGATAGGACCAGCCGAACCCGATCGGCGAGGGCGTTCCGACATCGACCGGAGCCACATAGTGCTCTTCGTAGGATGGATTGGTCTCCGCCCATCCTGTATTTACTTCTGCCATGGGAGTTGCGCCCTTGCGGGTGTTGGATGGAAATTTGAAAGTGGTTAACTCACGCTCGATCGTCACCGTTTCGGTTTTGGGTTCGGGCAGGTGGTAGCGGAAGCCGAGGCCGTCGTCCGAGACACGGAAGCGGATCTGCAGCTGTTCCCCTTCGGCATTTACCAGCGTGAAGACCTGCTGGTTTGAGACATAGTGCCGCTCAAGTGCTTTTCCCTGATGCATCGTGTAGCGGTCTTCGATGCGCTCAATGGCCGAGGCCTCGATCAAGCTCAAGTCGCTGTCAAAGCGGCCGATGCCTGTTCCTTCCAGCCCCAATGCCGAGGCCTCCAGGATGACCAAGCCGGAATGCTGAACCGAGTAACGGGGCTCGCCGGATTCCGTCAGCCAGAACTGAATCAGCAGCTTATCGTCCGGGCTTACCAACTGCATGGTTGTTTCTTTGGGCGCACAGGCAGTGAAGAGAATGGCGATAGCGATGCCGAGAGCGAAGCGGAGGGCGGTTGTTTTCATGATAGTAGCAGGGGTGGGTAGAGCCTTAAATATGACAATTAATCTCAGAGGCAAAACACGTTTTGTCCAGAAGATCAACAGCTTGGGCGTTAAGGATAACCCCTTGACCCGAGTCCGCGTTTACCCTATCAATGCTATTCTCATGTCAGGAATCCTTGAAACTTCGTCCAGTAAACCAGCCCTCAAAACCCGTTGGCCCGAGGGCTCGCGTATGCACGGGCTCCTTTTTGTCAACCGGATTGCGCTCGGATGGTTCATGTTGTTCGCGGGATGGAACAAGGTCCTAAACGAGTGGAACGAAGGTTTTGGCAGCTTCCTCAACGGTAGTTTTCAGAACCGCGTGCCAGCCTGGTTGCCCGATTTTATTGCGACTCCATATGGCTACGCACTGCCCTGGCTGGAACTGGTTTTTGGCGCCTTGCTGTTTCTCGGATTATGGGGTCGCGGTGCCGCTGTCGCTACCACGCTGATTCTGGT
>JBJHBN010000566.1:0-2505 GCA_050485505.1 Opitutales bacterium
ACGCAGACCCAGGGGGCATGGATGCCCGGCATGGACGAAAAAATACTGATCGCCTTTCTTCTGCAGCTTGCGGCGGGCATCTCGAAATTACTCCGCCAAATCAGCAGCGCATTTTCATCAACGAATTTCCTGACACATACAATCGCACAGTGGTTGCCACCTCGATTTTGAATGGTTATCTGACTAACCTTCAGGCAGCTCCGGCTGCCCCTTTGTTCACAGAAAGGATTGGAGTAAAGTAGGGCTGGGAAGGCCAAGGAATGGCACAAGGATGAGTCCCACAATATTCAGGCAACGAGGGTATCGCTTTTTCTTTTTTTCACGTGAAGAATCACGCATGCATGTGCATGTCATAGCAGCAGCGGGAGAAGCGAAATTCTGGTTAGAGCCCGAAATTGTGTTGGCCATAAATCATGGCCTGAGCAGATTCCAGTTAAAGGAAGTGAAGACAGTAATCGAGGAGCATCGCGATGAATTTATCAGCGCATGGCGACAGTACTTCGGCGGTTGAAGTGACCAACATCTCCAGCCATGGCCTTTGGATACTGGTACGTGGTCGTGAGTATTTCCTTCCTTATGCTGATTTTCCCTGGTTCAAGGATCAGCCGCTCAAGGCTATTTTGCAGGTGGAAGAGCCCACTCGAGACCATTATTACTGGCCAGCAATTGATGTGGATCTCACCACGGAAATGATTGAATTCCCAGAGCGTTTCCCAAAGATAGCGACGAAGTAACTTCCAAAGCCTCTTTACAATAAGACACCGTTCACCCCTTGAGCCAACCCCCAATCCAGCGCATTCCCGAAAGTAGGGAATGCCGTCCTGCCAGAATATTTCTGGACTCTTTTCCCTGGTTTACTTCTCCTTTGGTCTTCGCTGGACTCGCCAGTGAGTCGAGAGCGCTGACCCCAAAGATGACAAATCTCAGTGCGGTGCGATGGGGATTTCCCCACTCGGCTTAACTTCTACAGCAGCCCATTATTGATATGGCCACATCGGTAAAGCTGGAAAGCGAACTCGAAACGCGCGTTCAACGCTTTCCGCCCCTGAAACGGATATTCCCAAGCGCCGCAGGGCAGGGCACAGGAGTCGAGCATGCATTCACCGATAAAGATCAAAGCCACCCGGGATGACCAGGCCGGTGTTTGGGTCGCCACCAGCGACGACCTGCCTGGTCTGGTGGTAGAAGCCGCCACTACGGATCAACTCGAAGCCGAACTCAAACTGCTGGTTCCGGAACTATGCCATTTGAACGGTGCCAAGGCAGAAGGGAGATTATCGTCATGAACCCAAACGAACTTAGAGCGGAAATCAGCAGACTCGACCTCAAAGACAAAATCAGCCTGGTTTCAGACCTCTGGGACAGCATTGCCGCCGATAACAACCATCTGCCCTTGCCTGAATGGCAAAGGCGGGCGCTGGATCAGCGTTATCGGGAATTCCTCTCCAGCGAAACAAAACTGCATGACGCCGACCAGGTTCACGAGCAGCTAAGAGCTAAATATCGGCGCTGATCACCCGTGAAGATAGGCTACACGGATAGAGCGCTTAATGAACTACATCGCCCTCCCGGAAACACACCCTGCATTTAGTCGTGCCTGACTGAGCGGTTTTATTAGCCGTTATAGCCAAAATAGCCAAATTAGCTATAATGCGGCATCATTGGTGCAGAGCGAGAACGACCATGCAACAAATACCTTCATCTGAGCTGAAAAACAAATTTGGCTCTGTAATCAAAAAGATCCAGACAGAGGCGGTGCAGATCACCAGTCATGGAGAGCCCGTGGCGATCGTAATTTCACCGGAGCAGTACGAAAATATGGGCGGGGATCGAGCCCGCCTGCTGGCCGTTCTGAAACGAAACCAGCAAGTTGCAGCAGCCAACGGTATCACGGAACAGAAACTGGCAGAGCTGCTGAATGAAGGATGAGAGGCGCTATGTCGTCGATACCAATCTGCTGGTTAGCGCCTCCCTGGGAGTGGGAGTGCCGTACGTGGGCGTTGAGCTGATCATCAGTTCGGGGCACCAACTGGTTTTTTCAGAGCAGACCTTTGGGGAATTCGAGACCGTTTTGATGCGATCCAAGTTCAATCACTACTTATCAATGGATCAACGGGCGGAAACCCTGTCAGCCTTCAGGAACCTTGGTCTATTCGTTCAGCCACAGCGGCACTTTAAGCACTGCCGCGATCCTCGGGATAATCCCTTCCTGGATGTGGCCGTTGAAGGCCGGGTTGATGCCTTGATCAGTGGTGACCAGGATCTTCTGGTACTGGAGAATATCGAAGGGATCCCAATCATTCGCATGGCAGATTTTCTTGGGGAAGGCTAACAAATAAAGAGGGGGCGCTCATTCCACAGGCCGCGCTAGCGGCCTGTCTTCGTTTAAAGGACTAAACGTATGCACCTGCTCTATGTCGATGAATCCGGATCCTTTGCATCGCAGGGGAGTAGCGGGCTAAGATGCATCAAAAGGAGCAAACGGGCGCCCCCGACGACCAGGAG